>NZ_JBEZJP010000189.1:0-14100 GCF_040653175.1 Actinomadura sp. NPDC048032 | reverse complement strand
GCGGGCTCGATGTCCGGCGGCCAGCAGCGGATGGTCAGCCTCGGCATGGCGCTGATGGCCCGGCCCCGGTTGCTGCTGCCGACGAGCCGACCACCGCCCGGGCGACCGCGCGCCGCCCGCACCCGGCACACTGTGGGGCCATGAGCGAACCACCCCAGGACACCCCGAAGCCGGACAGCGGCTGGCAACCCCCTGACCGGCCGCATGGCGAGGCCCCCGCCACCCCCGAACGCCCGCCGCCCTACCAGGGCTCGTACGGCGGGCCTCCGGCCCAGGCCGTCCCCGGGGCGGGGTACGGCCACCCCGGGACCCCGCCGCCCCAGGCGCCGCCCGCCCCGGGCTACGGCCCTCCCGGCTACCACCACCCCGGCCCGCAGGGGCCGCAGGACATGACCGCCGGACGGCTCCTGCGGCTCGGCGCGGGAATCCTCGACAGCTTCGTCATCGGCTTCGCGGCGACGCCGGCCGTCCTGTTCTCCATCCGCTGGGACCGGGTGCGGGACATGGCCGAGTCCGGCGAGACGATGACGAACCCGCTGGACCTCTACAACATCCCGCGCCTGCTCACCGGGTACGCGATCGCGTTCCTGCTGGGCTTCGCGTACTTCACCGTCCTGCACGCCCGGTGGGGGCAGACGCTCGGCAAGAAGGCGTTCGGCATCCGGCTGGTGCGGGCCTCCGACCTGTCGGCGGTGAGCTGGGGGCAGGCGCTCGGCAGGCAGGCGTTCGTCTACGCCATCAGCATCACGACGGGGGCGCTGAACCTCCTCACGCCCCTCGCGGGGATCCTCGGCCTCGTCGGCCTGCTCGACAACGCCTGGATCCTGTGGGACGAACGGCGCCAGGCGCTGCACGACAAGGTGGCCGGGACGGTGGTGGTGAAGGCGACGCCGTGGACGCCGAACCCCTACGCCCGCGAGCGGGACCCGTCCTGATCCCGGCCCGGCAAGGGCCGGCCACGCGGGGGTAAACATTCCGGCTCCACCCGGGCGCGGCAGGGTTGGTCCGCGGTGACGCGGCGACCCTCACGGCATGACGCAACCGCCGCACGACCCCGCGTCCGGGCGAGAGCCAGAAGACGACCGGCCGCACGGGGAGCAGGAGCAGCCCGGCCGGCCGGGCCCCTACGGCGGCCGGCAGCCGTACGGGGAACCGCCCCAGGAACAACAGCCCCCATACGGCGAGCAGCCTTCCTACGGCGAGCAGCCACCGCACGGAGGGCAGCAGCCACCCGGCGGCCAGCAGGGGTACGAACAGCAGGGGTACGGCCAGCAGGGGTACGGCCAGCAGCCCTACGGGGAGCAGCAGTGGGGCGGGCAGCAGTGGGGGCAGCAGCCCTACGGCGAGCAACAGCAGTACGGGCAGCAACAGCAGTACGGGCAGCAGCCGTACGGTGAGCAGGGCCAGTGGCAGCAGCAGCCGTACGGCGCCCAGCCGGGATACGGGCAGCCGCACCCCGGCTACGGGGCGGGCGGGTACGCGCACCCCTCCGGGGAGCTGGCGAGCCGCTGGGCACGGCTCGGCGGGGGCATCGTCGACCTCGTCATCATCGGCATCGTGACGGGCCTGATCTCGATCCCGTTCGTCAACTGGAACAACGTCGTCAACCCTGAGCCGGGCACCTCCATGTACGACGGCGCCCGGGTGGGGACGAACGCGATCAGCGTCGTGCTGGCCTTCTTCTACTTCTGGCTCATGCACGCGAAGTGGGGGCAGACCCTCGGGAAGATGCTGGTGCGGACGCGGGTCGTCCGGGCCGACGACGGGCAGGCGATCACCACCGGCCAGGCCGCGGGGCGCTCCGCCTTCTACAGCGTGCTCGGCGGCGTCTGCGGGTGCATCGGCCTGATCGACGTCGCGTGGATCCTCTGGGACCAGCGCAAGCAGGCGCTGCACTGCAAGGTGGCGCAGACCGTCGTCGTGAAGGCCGACCCGCACAGGCCCAATCCCTACTCCCATCGCTGACATCGCCCCGCCGGCGGGGGTTCCGGCGCCGTCCGAGTTGCCGGGCGGGGTCTCGTCCGGGCAGGCTGGACGGCGTGCATATGGCCGGAAACTCACCCAGTCCCCGTCGTAACGGCCGGAGGGCCGTCCGCGGCGCCGCGTCGCGCGGCGTTCCGGGGCTGGCAGCCCTGGCGATCGCGGGGTCGCTGACCGCGGCCTGCCAGACCCCGTTCGACGACCCGGGCGCGTCCGGCTCACCCAAGGGTCCGGCGGTGAACGGCCCGGCGGGCCCGACGACCGCGGGCGACGACTACGTGCCGGGCAACGGCAACGGCGGCTACGACGTCCAGCACTACGGGCTGAAGCTCACCATCACGCCGGACGGCCCGAAGCAGCTCGACGGCGTCGCGACGATCACCGCCAGGGCGACCGCGAGGCTCGCCCGGTTCAACCTCGACCTGACCGGCCTGGACGTGTCCTCCATCAAGGTGGACGGCGCGCCCGCGCGGCAGCAGCGCGGCGGCGGCGAGCTGGAGGTGACGCCCGCCAAGCCCCTGGAGAAGGGCAGCACCTTCACCACGGTGGTCGCCTACTCGGGGACGCCGCAGCCGGTGTCGGACCCGGTGCTCGGCCGGTACGGCTGGATCCGCACGTCCGACGGCGTCTTCGTGGCGTGCCAGCCGAGCGGCGCGCACACCTGGTTCCCGAGCAACGACCACCCGAGCGACAAGGCCACCTTCGACTTCGAGATCACGGTCCCGCAGGGGCTGACGGCGATCGCCAACGGCGAGCCGGACTCGCCGCCGCAGGACTCCTCCGGCGGCGGCGCGCCGGGCACCGGAACGCCGCCGGGCCTTCCGGGCGGGCCGCCCACCGAACTCCCGACCACCGAACCCCCGACCACCGGGCCGACGGACGGACCGGGCGTCGTGCCGGTCGCCCACCGCGCCGGGGCGGGCGCCACGACGACCTCGAAGTGGCGGGTCAAGGACCCGATGGCCACCTACCTGGCGACGGTCGACGTCGGCCGGTTCTCGGTGCGGACGGGCAGGACCGCCGGCGGCGTCCCCAACATCACGGCCGTGGACGCGACCACCTCCGGCGTGAACATCGACCAGTTCCACCAGCTGAACGCCCGGGTCGTCGACGAGTGGTCGAAGCTGTTCGGGCCGTACCCGTTCTCCTCGACCGGCGGCCTGATCGACAACGCCGACGTCGGCTTCGCGCTGGAGACGCAGACGCGGCCGGTGTACGGGGCGTTCGGGCTCCAGCCGATGATCGTCGCCCACGAGCTGGCGCACCAGTGGTTCGGCGACAGCGTCAGCCTGTCGCGGTGGCAGGACATCTGGCTGAACGAGGGCTTCGCGACCTACGCCGAGTGGCTGTGGGACGAGAAGACCGGCGGCCAGACGGTGCAGCAGCACTTCGACGAGGCCTACAACGGCGTCGGCGGCCAGGAGCTGTGGGACGTCCCGCCCGGCGACCCCGGGCGCAAGCAGATGTTCGGCCGGTCGGTGTACGACCGGGGCGGCATGACGCTGGTGGCGCTGCGCGCCCGGGTGGGCGAGGACGTGTTCTACAAGATCCTCCAGACCTGGACGAAGGAGCACCGGCACTCCTCCGGGACGACGAAGCAGTTCATCGCGACGGCGAACCGGGTGTCGGGCAAGAAGCTGGACGCGTTCTTCGACGACTGGCTGTACCAGCGGGGCCGCCCGTCCAAGTGACGGGGCGGTCCAGGTCCGCTGCGGGTGAAGGCTCGGCAAGGAGCGCGGAAAGCCCGGCCGGTCCCCGGCCCGGCGGGGTGGGGGGTCCACCAGCATCGGCCTGATGAACGGGCCTTCTCGGCGGACGACCGCGGCCTTCGCCGTCGCGTTCCTGATCGGGTCGCCCGGCGCCGCGTCCGCGTCCGAGGACCCGGGCGCCGCGGCGGAGCGGCGGGCGGCCGCACCTTGTCCACAGCCCTTGCCGCCCGCCGTACCGCCGTCGCCGGCCTGCGGCACGCCCTCCCCGGGAGCGGCGGGCTTGGGCGACCCCTACTTCGAGGGGGCGGGCAACGGAGGCTACGACGTCGTCCACTACGACGTCGCGCTGGCCTACGCGGGCGTCAGGACCGGAGCGGTCGACGCGGCGGTGACCGTCACCGCGACGGCCGCCCAGGACCTGTCGGCGTTCGACCTCGACTTCCGCGGCCCGCAGATCACGGCCGTCGCGGTGGACGGCCGGGAGGCGCGCCACCGCCGCGCGGGCCGGGAGCTGGTGATCACGCCCGCCGAGCCGATCCGCGCCGGGCGGACGTTCCGGGTCGCGGTCCGGTACGCGGGCAGGCCGTCGCCGGTCGGGGACAAGACCTACGGCGCCTACGGGTGGATCCCGAGCAAGGACGGCGCGGTCGTCGCCTCCGAGCCGGACGGCGCGTCGACCTGGCTGCCGGTGAACGACCATCCCCGCGACAAGGCCACGTACGCGTTCCACATCACCGTCCCGAAGGGCCTGCGCGCCGTGGCGAACGGGCGGCCCGGCCCCGTCCGCACCGGCGCCGCGACCGCCACCTACGAGTGGGCCGAGGACGCGCCGATGGCGAGCTACCTGGCCACGGTGGCCATCGGGCGGTTCGACGTGCGGCGGACCGAGGTGGACGGCGTCCCGGTGATCACGGCCGTCGATCCGGCGTTCCGGTCGGCCGCCGGGCGGCTGGAGGGCACCACCGTCAAGGTGATGCGGTGGGCGGCGCCGATCTTCGGCCCGTACCCGTTCGCGACGGCGGGCGGCATCCTCGACGACCCGAAGCTGGGCTATGCCCTGGAAACCCAGGAGCGTCCCGTCTACGGCGGATTCGCGCCGGACGAGGGCTTCATCGTCCACGAGATGGCCCACCAGTGGTTCGGCGACAGCGTAGGGCTGCGCGACTGGAGCGACATCTGGCTGAACGAGGGCTTCGCCACCTACGCCGAGTGGCTGTGGCGCGAGCGCACCGGCCGGGACTCGGCGAAGAAGATCTTCCAGCGGTACCACGCGCTGCCCGCGAGCTCGCCGATCTTCAGCCCGCCGCCGGGAGCGCCGGGCGCCGCGAAGATGTTCGGCTTCTCCGTCTACGTCCGCGGCGCGATGACGCTCCAGGCGCTCCGCGAGCGGGTCGGCGACCGGGCGTTCTTCACGATCCTGCGGACGTGGACCGCCGAGCACCGCCACTCCACCGCCACGACGCCGCAGTTCACCGCGCTGGCCGAACGCGTGTCGGGCCAAAGGCTCACGACGCTGTTCCAGACCTGGCTCCATTCGAAGACCAAACCGCTGAGTTGGTGACCGAATGCGGTGCCCAGCCACAAAAACCTCACCTGACAAGCAGATTCGATACCAAATCGCGCTTGTGCGGGCTCGCTCCACGAGAAAGTCTTGAGCGCGGTCATGACGGTCCACCGACGCTACCGAGGACGAGGTCGATGAGCAGAACCCCCAGAGCGCTGGCGGCCGTGACGCTGGGCGTCGCGGCGAGCCTCGCGGTGACCGCGGCGCCCGCCGGCGCCGCCGAGCGGTTCACCCCCGGGGCGCCCGGCGCGGGCGACCCCTACTTCCCCGACATGGGCAACGGCGGCTACGACGTCGCCCACTACGACATCGGGCTGAAATACGATCCCGCGACCAAGGGGATCCAGGCGGTGACCCGCGTGACGGCGCGGGCGACGCAGAACCTGTCCCGGTTCGACCTCGACTTCCTCGGCCCGCTGAAGATCTCTTCCCTGAAGGTCGACGGCCGCGACGCGACCTACGCGCGGACGGGCGCCCAGGAACTGGTCATCACCCCGCGCAAGGGCATCCGGAACCGCCGCGCCTTCACCGTGACGGTGGCGTACTCCGGCGTTCCGCAGACGATCAACGACGACGCGCTGGGCGTGTCCGGCTGGGTGCCGACCCCCGACGGCGCGGTGATGCTGAACCAGCCGTTCGGCGCCGCCACCGTCTACCCGGTCAACGACCACCCGACCGACAAGGCGACCTACACCTACACGCTGACGGCCCCGAGCGGCCTCACCACGCTCGCCAACGGCGACCCGCGCGGCAAGCGGACCGCGGGCGGCTGGACGACCACGCGCTGGGACGTCCGCAACCCGATGGCCAGCGAACTCGCCATGATCGCCATCGGCCGGTACGACGTGGTCACCGGACGGACGAAGGCGGGCATCCCCAACCTGACCGCCACCGACCGGGCCATGGCCATCAAGCCCGAGGACGCGAAGAAGTTCCACGACCAGACCGCCGAGGTCACCGACTTCCAGAACGGGCTCTACGGCCGCTACCCGTTCACCTCGACCGGCGGCATCGTCGTCAAGGCCGGCGTCGGCTACGCGCTGGAGACGCAGGGCCGCCCCGTGTACGACCTCGGGCGCCGTCCGGGCGGCATCCCGAGCACCAGCCTGCTCGCGCACGAGCTGGGCCACCAGTGGTTCGGCGACTCGGTGTCCCCGGCCAGGTGGGCCGACATCTGGCTGAACGAGGGCTTCGCGACGTACTCGGAGTGGATGTACGGGGCGGCGCACGGCGGCCCGTCCGTCCAGAAGCAGTTCGACGACACCTACGCCACGCCAGCGAGCGACGGCCTGTGGACGGGCAGGGTCGCCGACCCGGGCCGCGACCACATCTTCGACGGGCTCGTCTACGACCGCGGCGCGATGGCCGTCCACGTGCTGCGCACGAAGATCGGCGAGCCGGCGTTCTCGGAGCTGCTGAAGGCGTGGCCGGCGGCCCACCGGTACGGCAACGCCTCCACGAAGGACTTCGTGCGCTTCGCCGAGCGCCTCTCCCGTAAGGACCTGGACGCCTGGGCCAAGGCCTGGCTCTACTCCGAGGGCAAGCCGTCCCTGTAGGACCGGCCCGCCGCACCCTCACGCCGAGCCGGCCGCGCGCCGCTAGCTCAGCGTGAGGGTGTAGCCCTTCTCACGCAGGCGGCCGATGACGTCCTCGGAGTGGTCGGCCCCGCGGGTCTCCAGGTGCATGAGCACCTCGGCCTCCTCGACGTGGAGGCGGGCCGCCATGCGCTCGTGCATGACGTCCAGGACGTTGACCCCCAGCTCGGCCAGCTCGCTCAGCAGGGTCACCAGGGCGCCCGGGCGGTCCTTCAGGCGGCAGCGCACCACCAGGTACCGCCCCGCGCCCGCGAGCCCGTGCCGCAGCACCTTCGACAGCAGCAGCGGGTCGATGTTGCCGCCCGACAGCAGCACCACGACGGGCGGCTCGACGGCGTAGGCGTGCTCCAGCAGGGCCGCGACGCCCGCCGCGCCCGCGGGCTCCACGACCTGCTTCGCGCGTTCGAGGCAGAGCAGCAGGGCCTGGGAGATCGACTCCTCGGTCACGGTGACGACGGCGTCCACCAGCTCGGTGAACATGGCGTAGGTCAGGCGGCCGGGACGGCCGACCGCGATGCCGTCCGCCATCGTGCGCTCGATCCCGATCTGGGTGGGCCTGCCCGCCGCGAGCGAGGGCGGGAACGCCGCGGCCCGCTTGGCCTGCGCGCCGACGAGCTTGACGTCCCCGCCGCCGGTCTCCTTCGCCAGGCCCTTCACGGCCGCCGCGACCCCGGCCAGCAGCCCGCCGCCGCCCACCGGCGACACGATCGTCCGCGCCTCCGGGCACTGCTCCATGACCTCCAGGCCGATCGTGGCCTGCCCCGCGACGACGTCGGGATGGTCGAACGGGTGGATGAAGACCGCGCCGCACTCGTCCGCGTACTCCTGCGCGGCGACGAGGCAGTCGTCCACGGTCGGCCCGGGGAAGACGACCTCGGCGCCGTAGCCGCGGGTCGCGGCGATCTTCGGCAGCGGGGCGCCGACCGGCATGAACACCGTGGCCTTGCAGCCGAGCATCGAGGCGGCGAGGGCCACGCCCTGCGCGTGGTTGCCCGCGCTCGCCGCGACCACGCCGCCCGCCCGCTCCCGCTCGCTCAGCCGGGCGATCCGCACGTACGCGCCCCGGATCTTGAAGGAGCCGGTGCGCTGCAGGTTCTCGCACTTCAGCAGGACGGGCCCGCCGATCTGCTCCGAGAGCACCCGGGAGGGGATCAGCGGCGTCGGCACGGCCACCCCGCCCAGCAGCTCCCGGGCGGCGCGGACGTCGTCGACGCCGACGGAGGCCGGACCGGCGCCGCTCGTCCTCGCTCGCGGGGGGCCGGCCCCCCACACCCCCCGGGCCGCATCGCTCATGCGCTCATCCTTGCATGCCCGACTTATCCGGCACTCCAATAACGATCTTGGGCGTAGACCAGGGCGGCGGCGCCGACCAGGCCCGCGGTCTGCCCGAGCTCGGCCGGGACGATCCGCAGGCGCCGCGCGAACTCCATCCGCGCGTGCTCGCCGAACGCCTCCTCCAGCGGGTCGAACAGCAGCCGCCCCGCCTGCGACAGGCCGCCGCCGATCGCCGCGACCTCCAGATCGCACAGGTGCGTCGCGGACGCGATCGCGACGCCGAGGGCGCGGCCCGCCCGGCGCATGGCCGCGCCCGCCACCGGATCCCCGCGGCGGGCGTCCTCGGTCAGCTCCACGCCGGTGGCGTCCGCGCTCCCGGGCCGCCAGCCCTGCTCCCGCGCCCACGCGACCAGCCCGGGGCCCCGCGCGACCGCCTCCAGGCAGCCGCGGCCCCCGCAGCCGCAGGGCGGCCCGTCGGGCTCGACGATGACGTGCCCGATGTGCCCGGCGTTGCCGCTGGCGCCGTTCACCAGGCGCCCGCCGAGCATGAGCCCGCCGCCGACGCCCGTGGACACCACCATGCCGAGGACGTTGTCGTGCCCGCGCCCCGCGCCGAGCCAGTGCTCGCCGATCGCGACGCAGACCGCGTCGTTGTGGATGCGGACGGGCAGGCCCGGATACCGGGCGCGGAGCCGCTCGCGCAGCGGGAAGCCCCGCCACGCCGGGATGTTCAGCGGGGACACCTCGGCGGCCGGCCAGGTCATCGGCCCGCCGCAGCCCACCCCGACGCCCGTGAGGGGCGGGTCCCCGGCGTCCGCGGCGAGCTTGCCGAGCAGCGCCTCCAGCGCCCGCCACAGCTCCTCGCCGTCGACGCCCGGGGCGTTCGGGGTCGGGGCCCGGTCGTGCGCGGTGACGCGCCCGTCGGGCTCGACCAGCGCGGCGGCGAGCTTCGTGCCGCCGATGTCCACCGCGAGGACGGCGCTCAAACGCCCTCCTCGGCCCGGCCGAACGCGAGGATCGAGGCGGTGAACCCGTGCACGTGGTTGCGCCCCGCGACCGGGCCGATCTCCCCCGCCGCGAAGAACCCGCCCACCCCGGCGGGGCCGAAGGCGCGGTCCAGCACCTTGGCGTCGTGGTCGGAGTCGGGGAACATCGCCTGCCCCCGGCCGTTGCAGGAGATCAGCAGCGCGCCCTCGACCGGCGCGAGGTCGAACCGCTCCAGCAGCGCGGCGAGGTCCTCCTCGGCGGCGCCCGCGTCCCGGACCTGGAACCGGACGGTGCGCCCCACGTCCACCACGTCGCCGATCGCGATGGCGCCGGTGTCGGTGTCGGCGCCCACCACGCCGCGCACGAGGAAGTCGCCGTGCTCGTGCTCGTCGGCGTACTCGTCCATCGCGACGCCGATCAGCAGCCCGCGCCCGGCGAGCTCCTGCTCCTCCTCCGGCAGCCCGAGGACGATCTGCTCCAGCTTCTCCAGCGCCGGCACCCCCGCCAGCTCGTACAGGACGTTCTCCTCGGCCCTCGTCACCACCATGTCCGGGCCGATCGGGCGGGCGCCCTGACTGACCACCGTGGCGGCCGCGACGGCCCCGCCGATCACCACGCCGACCGCGCCCTCCCGGTAGACCTCGCCGCCGACGAACAGCCGCGCCTCGCCGTGCCCGGTCTCGCCGAGCCCGCTGCCCTCGGCCAGCCCGCCGACCAGCGGCAGCCCGGGCAGCGCCTCGTCCGAGCGCTCCACGAACGCGTCCACCGGGAAGCTGTACGGGTCGGCCAGCAGCACGCCGACCACGTCGTCGTCCTGGGCCTCCGGCATGCCGACCACGATGAGCCGGTCGTCGCCCTTCAGCGTCTCCAGCCGGAACGGGTCGAGCCGCGCGCCGGGCAGCACCGCCGCCCACGCGCTCACCGCGCCCCGCTCCTCCACCCCGCGCCCGGCCCCGATCACGCCGGACGCGCTGCACCCCAGCACCAGCGCCGGACCGGCCGCGCGCTGCGCCGCCTGCGCGGCCTCCTCGACCTGGTCCGGGTCGTCGCCGGTGACGAACACGCACACCAGGTCGGGCGCCGCGCTGAGCGGCGCGAGCGCCTGCTCGACCGCCGTCGCGGCGGCGCTGGACAGATCGGGTCCGAGGGCCAGGCCATCACCGAATCGCGCCATCGGCGCCGCCTCCCTCACTCCGTTCGCCGGGTCGCTTCACACCACCAGTCTCCCCCTCCGCGACCGTTCCACCCAAACAGCGGCGGGACGGGATCGGACGGGCGAATCCCCGGCGGGGGTGCGATCGCGCGGACCGGCGACGTAGTGTCGGTCGCGTGCGTTCATCCACACCACACGAGTCCTCCTCCGGCGAGTCCGCACCCCGTGAGGCGACGCTGGGCGCGCTGCGCGCCGGCGGCCACGTACGGCTTCCCGTCAAGGCCGAGATCCGGCGCAACCTGCTCGACCGGCTGAGATCCGGCGAACCGCGCTTCCCCGGCATCCTCGGGTTCGACGAGACCGTCCTGCCCCACCTGGAGCGCGCCCTGCTGGCCGGGCACGACCTGGTGCTGCTCGGCGAGCGCGGGCAGGGCAAGACGCGGCTGATCCGCACCCTCGTCGGCCTGCTGGACGAGTGGACGCCGGTGGTGGCCGGCTGCGAGATCAACGACCACCCGTACGCGCCGGTCTGCGTGCGGTGCCGCCGGCTCGCCGGCGAGCTGGGCGACGAGCTGCCGGTCGAGTGGAGGCACCGCGACGACCGCTACGGCGAGAAGCTCGCCACGCCCGACACCAGCGTCGGCGACCTCATCGGCGACGTCGACCCGATCAAGGTGGCGGAGGGCCGCACGCTCGGCGACCCGGAGACCGTGCACTTCGGGCTCGTCCCCCGCACCAACCGCGGGATCTTCTCCATCAACGAGCTGCCCGACCTCGCCGAGCGGATCCAGGTCGCGCTGCTGAACGTGCTGGAGGAGCGCGACGTCCAGGTCCGCGGCTACGCGCTGCGGCTGCCGCTCGACGTGCTGCTCGTCGCGTCCGCCAACCCCGAGGACTACACCAACCGCGGCCGGATCATCACCCCGCTGAAGGATCGCTTCGGCGCCGAGATCCGCACCCACTACCCCCTCGAACTGGACGCCGAGCTCGCGCTGATCCGCCAGGAGGCCGACTTCGCCGACCTCGGCGGGCTGCCCGCCGAGGTGCCCGACCACATGATCGAGGTGATCGGGAGGTTCACCCGGCTCGTCCGCGAGTCGACGGCGGTGGACGCCCGGTCGGGCGTCTCGGCGCGGTTCGCGCTCGCGGGCGCCGAGACCGTCGCCGCGGGCGCGGTGCGCCGCGCGGCGCTCACCGGCGAGGAGAACGCCGTCGCGCGGGTCTGCGACCTGCCGGCCGTGGTGCCGTCGCTGATGGGCAAGGTGGAGTTCGAGGTCAGCGAGGAGGGCCGCGAGCAGGAGGTGCTGGAGCACCTGCTGCGCCGCGCGGTCGCCGAGACCTACCGCCGCACGCTCGGCGCCGCCGACCTCACTGGCCTGCTCGACAAGTTCGACTCCGGGGAGAGCGTGGAGTCGGGCGAGCTGGTGCCGGCGCGCGAGCTGCTGCGCCGCACCGGCCACGTGCCCGGCCTCGCCAAGATCATGGAAAGGCTCGGCATGAGCGGGGAGTCCCCCGGGCAGGCCGCGGCGGCGATCGAGTTCGCCCTGGAGGGCCTGTTCCTCACCCGGCGGCTCTCCAAGGACGTCGCCGAGGGACGCTCCGACGGGACGGCGACGTACCGGACGTGACGCCGCGTCCCGAGGTGTCCACGCGCAAGGGGATTCGATGAGCCGATACCGCTACGGCGCCTACGAGGACGGGCCCGACCCGCTCGCGCCGCCCTACGACGTCCGCGACGCGCTGGACGCCGTGGGCGACTCGGTGCTGGACGGAGCCCGGCCCGACGACGCGCTCCGCGAGCTGCTGCGCCGCGGCCTGCCCGGTGCCCAGAACCGCCGGGGCCTCGACGACATGCTCCGCCAGGTCCGGGAGCGGCGCCGCGCGCTGCGCGACCGGGGCCGTCTCGACGGGACGCTGGAGCAGGCCCGCGCGCTGCTGGACACCGCGATCGGGCAGGAGCGGGCCGAGCTGTTCCCCGACCCGGGCGACGACGCCAGGCTGCGCGAGGCCGAGCTCGACACGCTGCCGTCCGACACCTCGCAGGCGATCCGGCGGCTGTCGGACTACGACTGGCGCTCCGCCGCCGCCCGCCGCACCTTCGAGCAGCTGAAGGACCTGCTGCGCCGCGAGGTCCTCGACGCGCAGTTCCAGGGCATGAAGCAGGCCCTGGAGAACCAGGACCCGGCCGCCATGCAGCGGGTCAAGGACATGATGGCCGACCTCAACGCGATGCTGGAGCGGGACGCGCGCGGCGAGCACACCCAGGACGACTTCGACCGGTTCATGAACGAGTACGGGGACATGTTCCCCGACGACCCGCGGAACCTCGAAGAGCTGGTCGACTCGCTGGCCCGCCGCGCCGCCGCGATGGACCGGCTGCTCGCCTCGCTCAGCCCCGAGCAGCGCGCCGAGCTGGCCGGGCTCATGGAGCAGGCCATGCAGGACGCGGGCCTCGCCATGGAGATGACCCGGCTCGGCGACGCGCTGCGGGCCCGCCGCCCCGACCTCGGCTGGGGGCAGCCCGAGCAGATGACCGGCGAGAACCCGCTCGGCGTGGGCGACGCCACGACCGCGCTGGCGGAGCTGGCCGACCTCAGCGAGCTGGAGGCGGCGCTCGGGCAGGACTACCCGGGCGCGCGGCTCGACGACATCGACGAGGACGCCGTCCGGCGGGCCCTCGGCCGGCAGGCCGTCGACGACCTCGCCGCGCTGCGCCGCATCGAGGCCGAGCTGGAGCGGCAGGGCTACCTGCAGCGGCGGCGCGGGAAGCTGGAGCTGACGCCGAAGGCGGTGCGGCGGCTCGGCGAGACCGCGCTGCGTCGGGTGTTCTCCCAGCTGGCGTCCGGCCGCCAGGGCGACCACGACCAGCGGGACGCGGGCCAGGCGGGCGAGCTGACCGGCTCCAGCCGCGAGTGGCGGTTCGGCGACGAGCAGCCCCTCGACGTGGTCCGGACGGTGAGCAACGCGATCCGGCGCAGCGCCATGGAGCGCGGGACCCCCGCGACCGGGACCGGGGAGCCCGCCGCCGGGCTCGTCCCCCCGCCCGCGGGGGCGAAGGTCACCGAGCGCGTGGGCACGACCGGCGGGAACGGCGCGCGCCGCCCGGACGGCGTGCGGCTGAGCGTCGACGACTTCGAGGTGCACGAGACCGAGCGCCGCACCGGCGCCGCCGTCTGCCTGCTCGTCGACCTGTCCTACTCGATGGTGCTGCGCGGGACGTGGGCGGCCGCCAAGCAGACCACGCTGGCCCTGCACTCGCTCGTGACCAGCAAGTTCCCGCAGGACGCGATCCAGATCATCGGCTTCTCCAACTACGCGCGGGTGCTGCACCCGACGGAGATGGCGGGCCTCGACTGGGACATGGTGCAGGGCACCAACCTGCACCACGCCCTGATGATCGCCGGACGGCACCTGGACCGGCACCCCGACTTCGAGCCGATCGTCCTCGTCGTCACCGACGGCGAGCCCACCGCGCACCTGCGGCCGGACGGCCGTTCGCTGTTCGACTACCCGCCGTCCACCGACACGCTCGTGCTCACCCTCGCCGAGGTCGACAAGATGACCCGGCGCGGCGCCACCATGAACTTCTTCATGCTCGCCGAGGACCGGCGGCTCGTCTCGTTCGTGGAGGAGGTCGCCAGGCGCAACGGCGGCCGCGTCTTCGCCCCCGACGCCGACCGTCTAGGCGAGTACGTAGTCAGCGACTACCTCAGAGTGAGGCGTGCTTGATTGCTTTTCTCTCCTCCTTCGGGCCTGGCGGCCCTCCATCGTCGATAAAAGCGGGCGATCGCTGGCATCGCTCCGGCTCGCCTGGCGGCTCACTGCGCGATCAGGTTC
>NZ_JBEZJP010000188.1:0-14253 GCF_040653175.1 Actinomadura sp. NPDC048032 | reverse complement strand
CCGCCCCGCCGCGCACTCCCCCCCCCCCCGCCCAACTCGCTGTCCGCGAAGGGCGGCGAGTTCGGCGTCGGCGGGGCGGGGCTCAGGCCGCGGCGAAGCGCACGGCGGCGACCGCGATGACCAGCGCCGCCACCGCCCAGTAGGCGCCGGAGGCGAGGGCGACCGCCCGGACGCGGCGGGCCTCGGGCAGGCCGGTGAAGGTGAGCAGCCAGGCCAGCAGCGGCAGGACGAGGATCGCGTGCATGGTCACGAAGTGCGCGGGCTTCAGCGCGGCGACCACGTGGTAGGCGGCCTGCTGGTCGCCGGACCGCACCGTGGCGACCCCGCGGGCGATCATCGCCGCGCCGGAGGCCAGCGCGAGCATCAGCGCGGCGAAGCCGGACCGGACGGCCAGCCGCATGCTCGGCGCGGTCCCCGCGTCGCGGCGGAAGGCGGCGACCGCGAGCGCGACCAGCGTGACGATCAGGATCCCGCCACCCGCCGCGAGCATCCGGGTGACGACCGTGTCGAACGCCGTCTCCTCGTTGAAGTGGGACGGCGCCCTGCGCCACGCCTGCAGGGTGATGAGGGAGACCTCCGCGACGCAGTCGGCGGCGAACACGCCGAGGATCGCGGCCCGCGCGCGGTCGCCCAGCCGGACGAACCCGCTGACCCACGCGATCGTGATGAGCGTCAGGCCGAACGAGAGCCCGAACGTGACGGGCTTGCGCCAGGAGACCGGTCCCGTCCAGGGCCCGCCGTCCACGGCGAACACCACCAGGTGCAGCAGGCCCGAGGCGATGAGCGCGGCGCCGACGGCGTAGGCGGCGCGCTCGACCCGGCGGCCGCCCGTCCAGAACGCCCCCAGGCCCCGGACGGCGGCCGCCGCCGGAAACCTGCCGCGCGAAGTCTCCACCGATCCCGCCATGACCGCTCCTCTGGAAATGAGTGAGTGCTCACCCAGTATGGGCGAGCACCCACGCGAAGACAAGCCGTGCGGTCAGCGGAGGGCGGCCTCCACGGCGGGGACGCCGATCGCGCGGCGGGTGGCCGCCCACGTCGTGGCGCCGGTCAGGGCGGCGGCGAGCGCGACGACCGCGAGGTAGGTCCACGCGTCCCCGGCCGGGACGGCGGAGTCGCGGCGGGCCAGCCCGAAGGGCACGATCGTGAACACCGAGGCGACCGTTCCGCAGGCCGCGCCGGTGACCGTCAGCACCGCCGACTCCAGCGCCACCGAGGCGAGCACCTGGCGCGGGGTCGCGCCGGCGAGCCGCGTCTGCCCGAACTCGCGGCGCCGGTGCGCGGTCGCCGCCACCAGCGTGTTGACCAGCATGATCGCCGTGAACAGCACCACCATGCCGATGACGACGAAGTTGAGCGTCTCGATGCTCTTCTGCTCGGCCGTCTTGGCCAGCCCGGCGGCCTCCATCGCCGCGTTCTCGGTGGCCTGGAGGTAGAGCGTCCCGACGGCGGTGCCGACGAACAGGATGACCGGGGTGACCGCGGACGCCAGCGCGCCCGTCCGGCGGCGCATGGTGGCGGCCGCCAGCTCGCCGGCCGCGCCGAACGCGCGCAGCGGCCGGGCCAGCAGGGACGTCGCCCGCCGCATGATCGCCGGAGCCAGCAGCGCCAGCCCGATCGCGGCGAGGATGTCGGCCTGCCCGGACGTCGCCATCACGTCGCTGCCCTTGCCGTCCATCAGCGTGACCGTGATGACCGCCTCGTCCAGCGCCAGCAGCAGGAACAGGACCGCGAAGACGATGCGCTTCCTGCTCAGCCTCCCGGTGTCCACCGCCGCGGACCGCATCGAGTCGGCGACGCCGGCGCGGGTGGCGCGCCGGGCGGTGATCAGCGCGGCGGCGGTCGCGGAGACCGTCGTGATGCCGATCCCCATCGACAGCGCGACCGGGCCGAAGCTGTGGCCGATCTCCGCGGGCACCTGGCCGGTGTCGTGCAGCAGGCCGAGCACGCCCCGGCCGGCCAGCATCCCGGGGACGATCGCGAGCAGCGCCGCGGCCACCGCCAGCACGGCCGCCTCACCGACGATCATCCGGGAGAGCTGTGCCGGGGTCGCGCCGACGCTCTTGAGCAGCGCGATCTCCGACGCCCGCTGCCGCACCGACAGGGTCAGCGTGGAGGTGACCGCGAACACCACGAGCAGCAGCCCCCAGCCGCCGACGACGTTCGCCATGACGACCAGCGTGCTCCGGGCCTCCCCGGTCGCGCCGCCCGACGCGGCGGTGTCCAGCATCGAGGCGAACGCCATGATGATCGTCGAGCCGAGGAACAGGGCGAGGAAGCTCGCCGTGAACGCGCCCGCGCGCCTGCGCAGGGAACCGATCGCCAGTGCGAACATGTCACGCCCCCGCCGTCATGCGCTGGCGCTCGACCTCGTCGGCCAGGTGCGTCATCCGCTCCGCGACGGACTCGGCGGTCGGCGCGGGCTGGTGGCCGACGATCCGCCCGTCGGCCAGGTACAGCACGGCGTCGGCGAACGACGCGGCGACCGGGTCGTGGGTCACCATCACCACCGTCTGCCCGAACGCGGCCACCGACTCGCGCAGCAGGCCGAGCACGTCGCGGGCGCTGCGGGTGTCGAGCGCGCCGGTCGGCTCGTCGGCGAACAGCACCCGCGGCCGGGCCAGCAGCGCCCGCGCGATCGCCACCCGCTGCTGCTGCCCGCCGGACAGCTCCGCGGGCAGGTGCCCGAGCCGCTCGCCGAGGCCCACCCGCTCGAGGACGGCCCGCGCCCGGTCCTTGTCGACCTTGCGGCCGGCGAGCTTCAGCGGCAGCACCGTGTTCTGCACGACCGACAGCGTCGGCAGCAGGTTGAACTGCTGGAAGACGAAACCGATCCGCTCCCGCCGGAACTTCGTCAGCTCCGCCTCCCCGTCGCCCGTCAGCTCCGCGCCGTCGACGAAGACGCGGCCCCCGGTCGGACGGTCCAGGCCCGCGGCGCACTGGAGCAGCGTGCTCTTGCCGGACCCGGACGGGCCCATGACCGCGGTGAACGACCCGGTCGGCAGCGACAGCGACACCCCGTCCAGCGCGACGACCCGGTTGCCCTCGGGGCCGTACACCCGGCGCACGTTCTCCAGCCGGAGCGCCTCACCCGGGGCCTGGCGCCCCGGTTCCGGTCCCCTGCGTCCGAACATCGTCCTCACCTCCGCCCGGGCGCCCCCTCGCGGAGCGCCTCCGGACACGAAACTACGGACGCGCGGGGCCGGCGAGGATGGGTCCAGCACTCCGATCGGGGTAGGCAAAACCCCACCATCGCCCGGCCCCGGTCTCGCCCGCGGCGTGCCGTGACGGTTAGAGTCGCCCGTGGTGCGCCGGGAAGTCTGGTCGGCAGGTCCCGTCATCCGCATGCCGTCCGGGAGGTTCCGTGCAGGCCACCGCCGCGATCGTCATCTTCGTCTGCGCGTACGTTCTGATCGCGTCGGAGAAGGTGCACCGGACGGCGGTGGCGCTCGGCGGCGCGGGCCTGATGCTCCTGCTGCACATCACCGACGCCCGAGGCGCCTTCTTCTCCTCCGAGTCAGGGATCGACTGGAACGTCATCTTCCTGCTGCTCGGCATGATGGTCATCGTCTCGGTGCTGCGCCGGACGGGCGTGTTCGAGTACGTGGCGATCTGGGCCGCCAAGCGCGCGCGGGGACGCCCCTACCGGCTCATGGTGATGCTGGTCGTGCTCACGGCGGGGGCGTCGGCGCTGCTCGACAACGTCACCACCGTCCTGCTGGTCGCGCCCGTGACGTTCCTCGTCTGCGAGCGGCTCGCCCTCGCGCCCGAGCCGTACCTCATCGCCGAGGTCATGGCGTCCAACATCGGCGGCACCGCGACCCTCGTCGGCGACCCGCCCAACATCATCATCGCCAGCCGGGGCGGCCTGTCGTTCAACGACTTCCTGGTCCACCTGGCCCCGCTGGTCGTGGTGCTGATGATCGTGTTCTGCGTGCTGTGCCGGTGGCTGTTCCGCTCGGCGTTCCGCTACGACCCGGAGCTCGCCGCCGAGGTCATGGAGCTGGAGGAGCGGGAGGCCATCACCGACCGCCGCCTGCTCGCGCAGGGACTCGCCGTCCTCGCCGTCGTGATCGCGGCGTTCGTGCTGCACCCCGTCCTGCACTACGAGCCGTCCGTGGTGGCGCTGCTCGGCGCCGGTCTGCTCGTCGCCGCGACCAAGGTGACGACCGAGGAGGCGCTCAGCGAGGTCGAGTGGCCCACGCTGGTGTTCTTCGCCGGCCTGTTCGTGATGGTCGGCGGCCTCGTCGAGACCGGCGTCATCGGCGAGATCTCCCGGGCGGCGGCGGACGCCACCGACGGCCGCCTCGGCGTGGCCGCGATGCTGCTGCTGTGGGCGTCCGCCGGGCTGTCGGCGATCGTGGACAACATCCCCTACGTGGCGACGATGAGCCCGATCGTCTCCGACCTCGTCCAGCAGCACCCCGGCACGGACGGGCACGTGCTGTGGTGGGCCCTCGCCCTCGGCGCCGACCTCGGCGGGAACGCCACCGCCGTCGGGGCCAGCGCCAACGTGGTCGTCCTCGGCATCGCCGCCCGCAACGGCACGCCCATCAGCTTCTGGCGCTTCACCCGCTACGGCATCGTCGTCACCCTCGTGACGGTCGCCCTGGCCACCCCGTACCTCTGGCTCCGCTACCTGTGAGGGTCAGCGCCCCGTCCGGGAGGATGGGGGGATGGACGAGGTGCCTGAGGACTGGGAACGCGCGCTCGCGATCGTGGCGCACCCCGACGACCTGGAGTACGGGACGTCGGCGGCGGTCGCCAAGTGGACGGGGCAGGGCAAGACCGTGACGGAGGTGCTGGCCACCCGCGGGGAGGCCGGGATCGACTCGATGGACCCCGCCGAGGTGCGGCGGATCCGCAGCGCCGAGCAGGTCGAGGCGGCGCGGATCGTCGGCGTCCGCGAGGTCGAGTTCCTCGACCTGCCGGACGGCACGCTGGAGTACGGGCTGCCGCTGCGGCGCACGCTCGCCGCGGCGATCCGGCGGCACCGGCCCGAGGTGGTGCTGTCCATCAACTTCCGCGAGACCTTCCCCGGCGGCGGCTTCAACATGGCCGACCACCGGGCCCTCGGCCTCGCGGTCGCGGACGCGGTCCGGGACGCGGCCAACCGGTGGGTGTTCCGCGACCTCGGCCTCGAACCGTGGCGGGGCGTCCGGTTCGCGCTGTTCGGCGGGTCGCCGCAGCCCACCCACTACGTGGACGTCACCGGCCATCTGCGGACCGGCATCGACTCGCTGCTCGCGCACCGCGTGTACTTCGCCGAACTCGGCGCCGGGTTCGACGCGGAGGCGTTCCTCACCGGCGCGGCCGAGGCGGGCGGGAAGCAGGCGGGCGTCGAGCACGCGATGACGTTCGAGATGATCGAGAGTTAGCGGCGGGCGTTGGGCCGCTTGCCCTTGTTGTGCTTGCTCCGCTTGCGGGCCCGGCGTTTGCGCGTCTTCTTCGACATGCACTGATTGACCGCCCGGAGGCCGGTGCAGGGCAAGCGATGGGCCGGGCGCAGACGCCGCGAACCCGTCCGGCCGCACGTCCGAAAAGCGTGCGGCCGGACGGGTCCGGTGTGCGTGCGGTCAGCGGACCTCGGTGATCTCGGGGCCGCGCTCGAAGGGGTCGAAGGTCTCCACGGCCCCCTCCTCGCCGTCCTCGCCGGCCTCGCTGAACTCCTGCGGGATCTGCAGTTCCAGCAGCTCGCGGGGCGGCATCGGGGCGTCGCCGCGGTGCACCACCACGCCGCGCAGCACGTCCTCCAGGACCTGCCACTGCTCCTCGTCCTCGATCGCGGCGCCCTGCACCACGGCCTGCAGGAACCAGCGGGGGCCGTCCACGCCGAGGAAACGGATGATCTGCGGCGCCCAGCCCTGCTCGACGAACTCCGCCGGGATCTGCTCGCGGACCTCCGGCGGCATCTCGGCGAGGACCTCCTCGGTCAGCGCCGCCGGGACCATCGCCAGCAGTTCGGAGCCGAACGGGCCCTCGCCCTCCTGGGTCTGGCCCTGCGCCTCCTCCTGGATGTCCTTGGCGGTCTCGCGGCGCACGTCGTCCCAGATGCCGCTGCGCTTCGGCGCGGCGAACACCTGGAGCTGCATGGCGCTCTCCTCGTACTGCACCAGCACGGCGACGGGGCGCCCGTCCAGCGGGTTGCCCTCCTCGTCGACCTGGGTCGCCTCGAAGTTGACCTGGAAGCCCAGCCCCGGCGCCACCGGCACCTGGAGGGCCCCGAAGTCGAGCCGCTGCAGCTCGGGGAAGGAGTCCTCGGAATCCCACGGGCCGCCCGCCGCCGATTCCGCCTTGGCCGACCCCGCCTCGGCGGGAGCCTCCTCGGCGGTCTCCGCCGGCTCCTCGGTCACCTCGGGACCCTCAGCGGGCTCCTCGGCCTGCCGGCGACGTCCAAAAGCCACGACTCACGCTCCTTCTCTACTGTGCTCGTTGTCCCCGGATCGCGGGGCAGGGCCGAATCCGCCGGTGGAGCCGAACCCGCCGGTTCCGCGCGCCGATCCGGGAAGCTCGGTGACCTCGTGGAACACCGCGTGCTCGACCCGCTGGACGACCATCTGCGCGATGCGGTCTCCGCGCCGCAGTCTCACCGTGGCGCGGGGGTCGGTGTTCAGCAGGGTCACCTTGATCTCACCCCGATAGCCGGCGTCGACCGTACCGGGTGCGTTGACGATGGTCACCCCCAACTTAGCGCCCAATCCGGACCGGGGGTGAATGAAAGCCGCGTAGCCGTCCGGCAGGGCGATCGCCATCCCGGTGGGGACGACGGCGCGCTCCCCCGGCGGCAGTTCCACGTCGGCGGCCGCGACCAGATCGGCGCCCGCGTCGCCCGCGTGGGCGTACCGGGGCAGGGGCAGCTCCGGATCCAGCCGCCGGACCAGCACATCGACCTTGCTCACGGGCTCCACCTCACGCGCCTACCTGCCGGAGAACCACACGACCCTATCCAGGGCGCCGGGGACGGCCGCCGCTGAAACGCCGCTGCCGCGCGAGTCCGGCAGTTGACCCTACCCGGTCCCGGGCGTGACCACTTCCGGAAGGTTTGACCCTGAAGCGAAGTATCACGCGTAGCGTCGCAATTGTTACCCGCGGCGTTTCTGTGGGGCGCGTCCCCCGGGAAGGGGGCGGCATGGGAAAACCGGGAGAGGGCACACGGGGGCAGAGCGCGGGGGGCCGGAGCGTCACCCACCGCTCGCTGGACGGGGTGCGGGTCCGGCTCGCCGGCGACCACGACCTGCGGCGGCCGTGCACGTCGGTGGCGCGGATCGCCGACGGCGGGCGGCTCCACGAGATCTCCAGCGGCACCCGCGAGGACGCGCTGGCCTGGGCCGCCGACATCGGGGTCGACCGCTTCGAGCAGGAGTTCCGCGTCCAGGGCGGCCGGCTGCGGGTCGGCGGGACGGCGACCCGCGACGCCGAGACGGGCCTCAGCGACCCCGTCCTCGCGGCCGTGTGGGAGGGGCGCCGCCACGCGGTGTTCACGCACCTCTACCACGGGCGCCCCGCGGACGCGGTCGCCTTCTTCGGCACCCTGCGCCTGACCGAGCACGAGGACGGGGTCACCGCCGTCCCGCGCGGCCGGGCCAGGCGCCCCGAGCCCGCCGAGATGGTCAAGGAGGTGCCGGGGATCGGCCTCCTGGAGATCACCGCGCTGACCACGGTGACGCGCAGGCGGCTCCCGCCGTGGCGCGGCGCCCCGGTCGCGGGCGGCGAGCTGTTCCGCGACACCGTGGAGGGCCAGGGCCCCTACTTCCTGCTGGCGCTGGCGTCGCTGCTGGTGACCGTGCTGCCCGAGGAGGACCGGGTCCGCGACGTCCCGCGCCGGCTCGCGGGGCTGGCGGTCGAGGCGGTCCGGTGACCGGACTCCTCGCCGGGATCGCCGCCGTCACCGTCCCGCTCGTCCTGCTGGCGTCGCTGGCCGGGCAGGTCAGGCGCCCGGCGGCGCTGGCCGCCGCGGTGCGGGCGCACCGGGTGCTGCCGCCCGCCCTCGCCGGCGCGGCCGCGGCGGCCGTGATCGCCGCGGAGGCGCTGATCGGCGTCGCCGGGGCGGCGGCGCCGCTGCTCCGGCTCGACGGCCCGGCGCGCGCGGCCGGCGGGGCGGCGGCCGCCCTGCTGGCCCTGTACGCGGTCTACGCGGCGCACGTGGCGCGCACCCGGCGCGGCGTCCCCTGCGGATGCGGCGGCGCGGGCACGCCGATGACCGGCTGGGTCGCGGGACGGGCCGCCGCCCTCGCCGCGCTCGCCCTCGCCGGCGCCCTGCTCGGGCCTCCGTCCGGGGCCACCCTGTACGAGTCGTCCGTGGAGATCGTCGCGGGCCTGGGGTTCGCCGTCCTCCTGTGGACGCTCCCGCACGCCATGACCGAGGAGAGGAGGACGGCCGGATGAGCTTCCAGAACAGCGCGCTCCTGCTGTCATGGGCGGCGATCCTGCTGCTCGCCCTGGTGGTCGCCGGGCTCGTCCGGCAGGTCCACGCGCTCGGCCGGGGAGCCGCCCGGCCCGCCGGGCTCGGCCCCGCGCCCGGCGCGCCCGCCCCCGCCTTCGACCGGCTCGGGCCCGGCCTGCTGCTGTTCCTGGACCGCGAGTGCGGCGTGTGCGCGGACGTCCTCGCCGCCGTCCCGGCCGGACGGCCGCTGCACGCGATCTTCGCGGGGCCGCCGCCCGGCGAGCCCGCGCCTCCCGGCGTGACCGTGCTGGCCGGCGAGCAGGACGGCCTGTTCGCCGACTACCGCGTCCCCGCGACCCCGTTCGCCGTGCTGGTCGGCGCGGACGGGCGCGTGCGGGCCGCCGAGCCCGTCGGCTCCCCCGAAGCCCTCCGCGCCCTCACCCTGGAGGCGGCACGATGATCGAACTCGAAGACGTCCCGCCGCTGCGCGGCCCCCGCCTGGCCGGGGCGCAGCGCGTCCGGCGGCGCCCGGCGCCCGCGGACGGGCCGCGGTTCCGGCCGGTGCGGCGCAGCGTCCTCACCGGGCTCGCCGCCGCGGGCGCCACCGCCGGGCTGAAGGCCCTCGGCGTCTTCCCGCCCGCGCGCGAGGCGCTCGCCTCGGGTTTCCAGCTGGTCGGCTACTACGACATCTATCCGCGGTGTCCGTCGTACGCGGCCAACCACAACTGCTCCCCCGGCTGCGGGCCCAGCCTCGTGTGCAGCGTGTGCTGCCGGACGAGCGGGAAGTACAAGGGCTTCCACAAATCGGGAGTCTCGGATCCCGGCCGCTACAAGCTGCGCCCCAACCAGTGCTACGGCGGCGGCTACGACGGCTGGCTCTGGGCCTACGCCAAGAGCTGCGGCAGCTGCAAGAAGGGCGTCACCTGGCGCTGCCATGACGGCTGGAAGAAGTCCAAGAAGGGCAACTGGTACAAGACCATCTGCCGCAAGGCGATGGCGTGCAAGAACTGACCGCGGGACGGCTGCGGCGGGGCACGACCGACCCGCTCCTCCCCGTCGCCGCCCTCGCGCTCCTGTCGGTGGCGGCCGCCGCCCTGGACGCCGCCGTCCTGTGCTGGGCGTCGATCGGCGCGCTCGCCGGATTCTCGCTGTCGGGCAGCGTCTGAACGCGCAACAGCGAATCCGTGCTGTTCTCGCCAGGTTGGCGGGCCCCCGTACGGCAGGGCGAGGTCCTGGCCGTCTTCACCCTCGGGCTCCTGCTCGGAGGCACGCTCACCGCGACGGTGATCTGGCTGCTGTCCGGCCTCTCCGCACCGCTTCCGCCGGGCGTCCGCACCGCCGCGATCCTGGCCCTCGCCGCGCTGGGGGCCGCGCGCGAAGCCGGACTGGTCCGCGTCCCGCTCCCCCAGAACGCCCGCCAGATCCCCCAGGACGTGCTGCAGGTCCACCTCCGCAGGGGCGCCCTCCAGTTCGGCTTCGAACTCGGGACCGGCGTCCGCACCTACGTGTCCGCCACGGCCCCCTACGTCCTGGCCCTGGGCCTGCTCCTGATCCACGAAGACCCGCTCACGACCGTGCTGACCGGCACGGCCTTCGGCGCCGGGCGTGCGCTGAGCGCCCTCCTCACCTACCTGGCCCGCGACGAGGACCGGGACGCCGCGATGACCGTCCGCATGCCGCCCGTGAAGACCGCGGCGGCGCTCGCGTCGCTGTCCGCCCTCGCCCTCCTGCTGCTGTGACCGGAAGCCGGTCGATCGTCATCGCGCCGCCGTGGCAGACTGATCGCATCTCGCCGCCGCGCACCGGAAAGAGGCTCGTCGTGCTCTGGTCACTGCTGGTCTTCGCGCTGCTGCGCGGGTTCGCGGTGGCCGAATGGGCCGGGTCGGCGCCGGGGCAGTCGGTGCTGGTCACGCTGGGCGCGCTGACCGTGGCCGGGCTCCTGGTGCTCGCGGCGGTGCGGGTCCGCGCGGCGCACCCGGGCCTGGGAGCGGCGCGGGCGCGGGTGCGGACGACCTTGCGGGACAGGACGCTGCGGACCGCCTTCCTCCCGCAGCGGGACCCGGACGCGGCGGGACGGCCCCGCCCGCGAGCGCCCGGAACGGGGATCGCGGCCGCCTGAGCGCGGCCGGAACGCCACCGATCCCCTCGTTCCGGAAGGTTCTTCTCTCATGTTCGACATTCCCGTCTCCATCGCCGCCGTCCTCGTGGGCGGTCTCGCGGACGCCCTCGACCCGGTGGCCGGCGGCCTGGCCACCGCGCTGGCGATCGTCCTGTTCACCGCCGGGGTGCGGCTGGCGCTCGTCCCGCTGGCGGTCTCGGCCGCCAGGGGCGAGCGGGCGCGCACCCGGCTCATGCCCAAGGTCCAGGCGCTCCAGAAGGAGCACGCGAAGGACCCGCGGCGGCTCCAGCGGGAGATGGCCGCGCTGTACGAGGCGGAGGGCGCCACACCGGTGGCCGGCTGCCTGCCGATGGTCGCGCAGATCCCGTTCTTCATGGTCATGTACCGCCTGTTCGTGTCCGCGACGGTCGCCGGGCACCAGAACCTGCTGCTCGCGCACACGCTGCTCGCGGCGCCGCTCGGGCAGAACTGGATCGGCGTCCTCGGCGGCGGCCTCCTCGCGCCGCCCTCGCTCGTCTTCCTCGGCCTGTTCGCGCTGCTCGCGGTCGTCGCGGTGGTGACGTCGCGGCGGGTCACCGCCGAGGGGCCGATGGGCGCCGTCGCGCGGCTGGCGCCGTTCGGGACGGTCGCCGTGGCGGCGTTCCTGCCGCTGGCGGCGGGGCTGTACCTGCTGACGTCCGGGGCGTGGACGGCCGCGGAGCGGGCCGTCCTGCACCGCCGGACCCCGGCGGCGGCCTGATCGGTCTTGACGGGGGTCCGGACGGCTGGGTTCGATGGCAACCGAACGGCGTTCTGACTACCGAGGACGGTGCGCGGTGACGACGACGGCACGGGCGACGCAGGACGACCTGTCCGATCTGGCCTTCTGGACCCTCCCCCCGGACCGGCGGACGGCGGCGTTCGCGCGGCTGCGCGAGCGCGAGCGCCCGGCGTTCTTCCCCGAGCTCAAGCTGCCGTTCATCCGGACCGGGCCGGGCTACTACGCCCTCACCCGGCACGCGGACGTGGTGGAGGCCAGCCGGACGCCGGAGGTGTTCAGCAGCGAGCCCTGCTCGAACAGCATCGCCGACCTGCCCCGGTACATGGCCCGCTACTTCGGCTCGATGATCAACATGGACGACCCGCGGCACGCCAAGATCCGCAGGATCGTGTCGCGGGCGTTCACCCCGCGCGTCCTCGCCAAGCTGGAGACCGACCTGCAGGCGACCGCGACGCGGATCGTCGACGACCTGGAGCGCAAGGGGTCGGCCGACTTCGTCACCGACGTCGCGGCGCGGCTGCCCGTGCAGGTCATCTGCGACATGATGGGCATCCCCGAGCAGGTGCGCCCGATGGTGTACGACCGGACGAACACCATCCTCGGGCTCGGCGACCCGGAGTACACCGGCGGCCGGGACGTGACCCGCGAGGGCATCACCCGGATCGGCGTCCTGTACGGGCTGCTCATGGCGATGTCCGCCGGGTACGAGCTGAACCACCTGGCGATGAAGCTCGCCCGCAGGCGCCGCCGGCACCCCGGCGACGACCTCGTGTCGCGGCTGGTCTCGGCGAACGTGGACGGCGAGTCGCTCACCGATCAGGAGATCGGCTCGTTCTTCATCCTGCTCGTCGTGGCCGGCAATGAGACGACCCGCAACGCGATGACGCACGGGCTGAAGCTGTTCACCGACAACCCCGAGCAGCGGGCGCTGCTGATGGAGGACTTCGACGCCCGCATCCCCGGGGCGGTCGAGGAGATCGTCCGGATGGCGACGCCGGTCATCCAGTTCCGCCGGACCGTCACCCGCGACCACGAGATGAACGGCCAGCGGTACCGGGCGGGCGACAAGGTCCTGCTGTTCTACAACTCCGCGAACCGCGACGCGGAGGTGTTCACGGACCCGGACGTCTTCGACATCACCCGCTCCCCCAACCCGCACGTCGGGTTCGGCGGCCCCGGCCCGCACTTCTGCCTGGGCGCGAACCTGGCCCGGCAGGAGATCACGGTGATGTTCCGGGAGCTGTTCACCCGCGTCCCGGGCATCCGGGCGAGCGGGGAGCCCCAGATGCTCTACTCCAACTTCATCAACGGCATCAAGCACCTGCCCTGCACGCTGTGAGCGGCCCTGTCAGCGGCCCTGTGAGCGACATGGCTCAGGACGCCCGGCCGCCCGCGGCCCGCGCCGCGGGCGACGAGGCGAGGTAGTCGAGCGCCCGCTGCGTCGAGCACGCGCGGGACGGGTGGTAGTCGCGCCGCAGGTAGGCGCGCCCCGCGGAGATCATGAACCGGTTGCTGGGGAACAGCCCGCGCCGCACCGCCCGCCGGTAGTCGCGGATCCGCGGGCGGACGCCCTTCAGCGTCGGGTCGGCCCGGCACAGGAACACCGCCCCGGCGTACACCATCAGCGGCAGCGCGAGGACGCCGAGGAAGAACGCGATGAACCGCATCCAGTACCGCCCGGCCACATGCTGGTAGACGTCGAACGCGACGGACCGGTGCTCGACCTCCTCGGCGCCGTGCCAGCGCAGCAGGTCCATCATCGTCGGATCGGCGCCGGCCTCGTCCAGCTCGCGGGCGTCCAGGATCCACTGCCCGAGCACCGCCGTGTAGTGCTCGATGCCCGCGATGACGCCGATCCGGACGAACAGCCAGCGCTTGCGGGGCAGGAACGGGATCCAGCACCGGTCGCCGAGGATCCGCCGGAACACCCACTCGATCCGGTCGGTGAGCGGGCGCGGATCGAGGCCCTGCTCCCGCATCTGCCGGTCCAGGACGCCCTGGTGGGAGTAGGCGTGCACGGCCTCCTGGCCCATGAAGCCCTTGACCTCGCGGTAGAGGCGCTCGTCGTCGCGGACGAGCGGGAGCGCCTCCTTGTAGACGTGCACGAACCACCGCTCCCCCGCGGGCAGCAGCAGGTGCAGGACGTTGATGAAGTGCGTGGCGACCGGCTCGCCCGGGATCCAGTGCAGCGGCGTGTCCGCCCAGTCGAACCGCACCCGGCGCGGGGCGATCACGGGGTGCCGCTCGTCGATCTCGCTCATCCCGTGTCCCTCCCGCGCCGCGCGGACCGTTCGCGCCGTCCCGCGCGGCGGCATCCAATTAGACTGCCGATCTAATATGTGGAGTGCGCCGGATCCGCGTCAAGACCCGGCCGGGGTGATCTACGTCGCGGGGGCCAGCACGACGTCGACGGTGAGCGCGGCGGGGGCGTCCTCCAGGGTCAGGTCGGCGATCCGCCCGGCCGCGGCCAGGTCGGGACGCGCGATCCGCGTCACCTGCGAGCCGCGCACGACCGCGCGGGAGACGTCGGCGCGCATCGACGCCCTGGCCTCCGACTTGGCCTTGCGGACCTGCCGGAGCGCCTCGCCCGTGGCCGCGAGGACGGCCGGGTCGCCGCCCGGCGGCAGCTCGGCGGCGGACGGCCACGGGGCCGTGTGCACCGACCCGCGCCGCCACCACGACCAGACCTCCTCGGTCACGAACGGCAGGACGGGCGCGAACAGGCGGAGCAGCACCGACAGCGCGGTGCGCAGCGCCGCCCGCGCGGACAGCGCCTGCGGCCCGTCCCCGTAGGCGCGGGCCTTGACCAGCTCCAGGTAGTCGTCGCAGAACTCCCAGAAGAACCGCTCGGTGCGCTCAAGAGCGCGCGCGTAGTCGTAGCCCTCGAACGCCTCCGTCGCCTCCTCGACGACCCCGGCCAGCGCCGCCAGCATCGCCTTGTCCAGCGGCTCGGTGACCGGTGCGTCCGGGGCCGCCTCGCCGAGCCCGAGC
>NZ_JBEZJP010000187.1:0-14297 GCF_040653175.1 Actinomadura sp. NPDC048032 | reverse complement strand
CCCCGAGCGCGGTCGAGTACATCAGCCCGGGAACGGTCGCGGTCTTCCTGGAGGGCGTTCCCGACGGCGTCGCCGCGCGCTCTCGGCAGACCGCGGAGCTCCTCGGGGAGAAAGCCGAGATCTCCGGCACCGCACCGGACGGCTGGGGCCGCTACCCGGAGGGCACCACCCTCATCGACATCGGCGCCCCGCCGCCCTCGCTCCGCGACGTCATCCGCACGCTCGGCCCGGACGCCGCCGCCACCTGGAGCGCCGGGGGGCACGGTCACATCGGCCTTCCCGCCGGCCTCGGCCCGAACGAGGTGGCCGAAGTCCTCGGCCGTCTGAGGGACGTGCTGAAGACGCATCGCGGTCACGCCGTCGTCCGCTACGCGCCGCAGGAGGTGCGCGGCGAGATCGACCTGTGGGGGCCGGTTCCGGCGCTGACGCTGATGCGGCGGGTGAAGGACCAGTTCGACCCGGATCACCGTCTGTCCCCGGGCCGTTTCGTAGGAGGGATGTGATGAGCGCCCAGGACGACCTCCCGGACCTGCTCAACGACTGCGTGCACTGCGGTTTCTGCCTTCCGACATGCCCCACCTACGTGCTGTGGGGCGAGGAGATGGACTCTCCCCGGGGCCGCATCCATCTGATGCAGCAGCACGCGGACGGCGAACCGCTCAGCGGGCCGATGGTCGAGCACTTCGACCGCTGCCTCGGATGCATGGCGTGCGTGACGTCCTGCCCGTCCGGCGTGCAGTACGACAGGCTCATCGAGATGACCCGCGCCGACGTCGAACGCGAACACCCCCGTTCGCTGAAGGAACGCGCCCTACGGGAGATGGTCTTCCAGCTGTTCCCGTACAGGCGGAGGCTCCGAGCCCTGCGCGGGCCCCTGCGCGCCTACCAGAAATCGGGGCTGGAACGACTCGTGCGGCGCAGCGGCCTCCTGGAACGCGTTTCACCGTCCCTGGCGGCGATGGAACGGCTCGCGCCGCCTCTCGGCAAGGCGCCGAGGCTCCCCGAGCGGGTCGCCGCGCGCGGGGAGCGCCGCGCCACGGTCGGGATGCTGACCGGGTGCGTCCAGGGCGAGTTCTTCCCGGGCGTCAACGCCGCCACGGCCCGCGTGCTGGCGATGGAGGGCTGCGACGTCGTCATCCCCAGGAACCAGGGGTGCTGCGGCGCGCTGTCCCTGCACTCGGGACGGGAGGACGAGGCCCGCGCCTTCGCCCGCCGGACGGTCGAGACCTTCGAGGCCGTCGACGTGATCGTGGTGAACTCCGCGGGCTGCGGGTCCGCGATGAAGGAGTACCGGGCGCTGCTGGCCGACGATCCGGAATGGTCCGGGCGGGCTGAGGCGCTCTCGGCCAGGACGCGGGACCTGGCCGAGTACCTGGTGGAGCTCGGGCCGCGGGCCGAGCGGCGGCCGCTTCCGGTCACGGTCGCCTACCACGACGCCTGCCACCTCGCCCACGCGCAGGGCGTCCGGAGCCAGCCCCGCGAGCTGCTCTCCGCCATCCCCCGGCTGACCGTCCGCGAGATCGCCGAACCGGACGTCTGCTGCGGATCGGCCGGGACCTATAACCTGTTCCAGCCGGAGGCCGCCGGAGAGCTCGGCGACCGCAAGGCGGTGAACGTGGACGCCACCGGAGCCGAACTACTGGTCGCCGCCAACCCCGGCTGCTCGATGCAGATCGCCACGGCGCTGCGCCGGCGCGGGGCCGCCATCGCGGTCGCGCACACCGCGCAGGTGCTGGACGCCTCCCTGCGAGGACTCGGCCGCGACGCCCTCATCGCGCGCGGTTCGTAGCCCGCAGACCGCGACCGCCGCCGATCCGGCCGTCAGGTATGGTGGCCTGCCCGCCGTGGGCAGGACACGCCGACCGAGCCGGAGAGGGCCCGAGGGAGCAGCGACGACCATGTCCGACAGCCGCCAGCCGTACCGCTCGCACCGCCGCAGGAAGAAGAGCCACGCGGGAAGGCTCGGACTCGCCGGCGCACTGACCGGCGCCGTCGGGATCGCCGCGGTCGCCGGAGCGATCGTGCTCCTGCGGCCCGGCACGGGCGACGGCACGGCGTCCCCGCCGCCGAGCCTCGCCGGCCAGGGCGACGGCCCGGCGGTCACGTCCGTGCCCGCCCCGAAGGCCGGCCCGCCGGTCGGTTTCACGACCCCGGAGGGCTACGGCTACAGCCTCGCCGCCGTCATGGCGGGGACGTCCCGGCAGCCGATCGGCGCCACCCAGGCCCCGCCGTCCGGCACGACCTACGCCTACGCCGACTACGTCCTCACCAACAGCGGGCGGCGGCCCGTCCTGCTGGACTTCCCCGCCGACCTGTTCATGCCGAAGTCGCAGGTCCCGTCGTCGGCGCAGGAGCGGTGCATGCCGCAGGCGGGCATCCCGGACGACATGTGCACCCTCCCCAACCACAGCACGGTCACCGCGCGGATCGGCGGATCGAAGGCGCCCGTCGAGGACGGCGGCGACACGATGATCCCGGCGGGCGCCTCCTACGTGGTCCGCGTGGCCTCCGACCTCCCGGTCAAGGAGGACCTCTCCGCCGACGACCTGCGCCTGTACGTGTGGAACGCCCGCTTCACCAGCGACCGCAAGGGCGTCCGGCTCGCCTTCCCGTGAGCTTCACCGGCCGGTGAAGCCGATGTCCTGATAGGCGGGCCTCCGGAAACCGCCGGCCCCCACGTTGGCGAGGTCCGCCCGCACCGCGACGAGCTGGGGGCGCTGGTACAGCGGCAACACCGACGCCTGGCGCCAGATGAGCCGGTCGGTCCTGTTCACCAGAGCGCGGGCCCTCTCGGGAGCGATCTCCGCGACGGCCTGGTCCATCGCCGCGTCGATGGCGGCGCTGCCGATCCGCGAGTAGTTCTGCTGGACGTTCCGTCCGCGCGGACGCGCGAACACGGCTTTCATCTGCGAGACGGGGAACGGGGTGCCGAGCCACGAGAACGGGACGATGTCCATGTTCCCGGGAGTGACGTAGCGCTCGAAGACGTCGTCTGCGGGGACGACCTGGATGTCCACTCGGACGCCTATGCGTTCGAGCAGCGCACGCGTCAGTTCTCCTTCCCGCCTGCTGATGGGGACCCCGGACGGAACCACGAACCGCAGCGCGAGCGTGCGTCCCGCCTTGGCTCGGTACTTGCCCCGCGGTCTCCAGCCTGCCTCGTCCAGGAGGCGTCTGGCCCGAGCGGGATCGTAGGCCCCCAGCCCGCTGGAGTTGTCCAGGTAGCCGGCCTGGGTGTTGACATAGAAGTGGTTCCCGAGCGTCTGGACCGGTACGCCGAGTCCTGACAGGTCGGATCGTGCGATGACGTGCCGGTCGATGCCGAGCATGACCGCCCGGCGCACCCGGGCGTCGGACAGGATGGGGCCGGCCGCGTTGAAGGTGAAGTTCCGCCAGTCCGGCCCGCCCGCCCTGCGGACGGCGGCGCCGGGGACGCCCTGGACACGCTGCAAGGCGTCCGCGTCGAGACCGATGTCCATCAGGTCGATCTCACCATTGGCGAACGCGCCGGGCATCGCGCTGGTGTCCATGGCGCGAAAGACGATCCGGTCGAGCTTTGCCGGCGCGCCCCACCATGCCGGGTTCCGCACCAGGGTCAGCGTCTTGGCAGTCCGGTCGATCTGCTGGAGTCTGAACGGCCCGGCCGTGACAGGTACGCGGCCCATCCACCCTGTGTTGAACGCGCTTGGGCTGGCGTAGGCGGTGGCCGGGTACAGGGGGCTGAACAGGCTGCGCCAATCCGCGTAGGTGTGGGCGAACGTCACCTTGACCACGTGCTCGTCGGCACCGCGCGCGACTCGCTCGATCTGCCGGTACCCGGTGACGGTCGAGACCTCGTAGCGCGGGTCACGACCAGACAGCGCATGGGTCTGCGCCAGGAAATCAGCGAAACCAATGGGCCGTCCGTCCGACCATCTGGCACGCGGGTTGAGCCGGTAGGTCACGGTCTGGCCGTGCCTGGTCCGCTTCAACGTGGCCGACTCCAGGTACTCCGGAACGGGGTGCGGGACGGCCTTCTCGTCTGCACGCATCAGATACGGCAGGACGCCCTGGATGACGTGCTCCACCGCGCCCTTGGCGCCGTTGATGTGGTTGGTGTTCCACTGGGACGGGAACTCGGGGAGCGGCCAGCGAAGCGTTCCGCCCTTGGCGACGCGGTCGCGCGGAGTCGGGTTCACATCCGCCGCCGGGAGCGCCCCGGACGCGTTGGACGTCGCTGTCTCCGGGGCACGGCACCCGGTCCCGGTGATGAGCGCTATCCCAAGAAGGACGGCGGCGACGACCTGTCTCATCGTTCGGACTCCGCCGAGACGAGCGGATGGTGGCAGGCGACGGAGCGGTCCGCCGCCATGGCGAGCGGCATCGGATCGTGGTGTTCGCATAGGCGTCTGTCGTCGAGGGTGAGCGTGGCGTAGTGCGGGCAGCGATCACGTAACCGGCACCCCGCGGGCCCAGCGACAGGGTCGGGCGGGGCACCGTCAAGAAGGAAGCGGCGTGCTCGATCCGGGCGGGAAGAAGGGACCGCGTCCAGCAGCGCCCGTGTATAGGGATGAGCGGGAGCCCCGTACACATCGGCGACCGGCCCGATCTCAACGACGCGGCCCCTGTGCATCACGGCGACCCGGTCGGCGAAGCCCTGCACCAGGGGAAGGTCGTGGGTGACGAACAGGCACGCCATGCCGAGCCGCGCCCTAAGCCCTGCCAGCACGTTCATGACGCTCGCCTGCACGGCGGTGTCCAGTGCGGACACGGGCTCGTCCAAAAGCAGAAGACGGGGCTCCAAGGCGAGGGCTCTGGCCAGGGCTACACGCTGCCTTTGCCCGCCCGAGAGCGCATGCGGGAAACGCCGCGCATGGCCGGGTTCCAAGCCCACCGTCGCGAGAAGCTCCTCGACGCGACCACCGATCGGCATGCGATGCGCGAGGAGCGGTTCGGCGATGATGTCGGCCACCCGCATACGCGGGTTCAGCGAGGCGTACGGGTCCTGGAACACGACCTGGACGTCCTTGCGCAAGGCCTTGCGGTGGGCGGCGCGCAAGGCGGCCGTGTCCTGGCCCAAGACCATGACGCGCCCATCCTCAGGGCGGGACAACCGCAGAATCTCCATCAGCGTCGTGGTCTTGCCGGACCCCGACTCCCCCACCAGCGCAAGCGTCTCCCCCTCACGGACGTCGAAGCTCGCGCCGTCCACGGCCCGCACCTCTCCGGCCCGCCGCCGCAGCGCCCCTCTAGACAGGGGATACCGGCGGACCAGGCCGTCCACCTGAAGAACCACCGGACGCTCAGGCCGAGCACGCGGAACCGGCGCATCTCCCGCTCGTGTCCATGGGCGCACCAGGCGGCTCGCGCAGGGCGTCTGGGGCCTACAGAGAACCTGCTCGGCCGTGCCCGTCTCCACCACCCGGCCCTCGTGCAGCACCATCACGCGGTCCGCGAATCCGGCGACGGCGCCCAGATCGTGGCTGATCAGCACGACCGCGGCTCCGCTCGCCTCCCGGGCGACCCGCAGGACGTCCAGCACCCGCGCCTGGACCGTCATGTCGAGGGCCGAGGCGGGCTCGTCGGCCAGGATCGCGACCGGGTCGTTGGCGACGGCCATGGCGATCATCACCCGCTGCCGCATCCCGCCGGACAGCTCATGCGGGTAGCAGCGGGCCCGCCGCGCCGCCTCCGGCATGCCGACCAGTTCGAGCAACTCCAGAGCGCGGGCGCGGGCCGCCGAGCGGCTCACCGCCGAATGGATCCGAACGGCCTCGACGATCTGGTCTCCCACCCTGTGGACGGGCGAGAGCGCCGACGACGGATCCTGGAAGACCATGGCCAGGTCCTTGCCGCGCACCCGCGAGAGTTCCGCGTCGGTCCGCCCCAGCAGTTCCTGGCCGCGCAGACGCACGGAGCCCGTCACCCGCGCTCCCTCCGGGAGCAGCCCCATGAGAGCGAGCGCGAGCGAAGTCTTGCCGGCTCCCGATTCGCCGACGAGCCCGAGCGCCTCCCCGGCCTCGACCGAGAAGCTCACACCGCGCAGGACGTGCGCACCCGTCGCGTGACCGACCGCCAGGTCGGCGACCCGCAGGACCGTCAACGCCCGGCCTCCGGGTCGAGAGCGTCCCGCAGCCCGTCGCCGATCAGGTTCACCGCGACGACGATCGAGACGAGCAGCCCGGCGGCGAACCCGAACGCCCACGGATGCGCGGTGGCCCCGCCCCGGCCGTCGGCGATGACCATGCCGAGCGAGACGTCCGGCGGGCGCGTCCCGAACCCGAGGTAGGACAGCCCGCTCTCGGCGACCACCGCGACGCTCACGTTCAGGCTCGCGTCCACGGCCAGCAGTGACGCCAGCCCGGGCGCCAGATGCCGCGCGACCAGCCGCGGCGTGCCGACGCCGAGGAACCGCGCGGCCAGCACGTGGTCGCGGTTCCGCAGGGAGAGCGTCGCGGCCCGGACCGCGCGGGCGGTGACCATCCACATGAACGCGGCCAGCAGCGCCGCGAGCACCGGCCACCCTCCGGCGATCCGGGACGCCAGGACGGTCACGACCAGGAAGGACGGGAGCACCAGCAGCAGATCGACGCCCCACATCAGCACCCGGTCGGCCCCGCCGCCGAGGAAACCGGCCGCGGTCCCGACGACGGCGGCGAGCCCCGTCGACAGCAGGGCGGCGCTCAGGCCGACCAGCAGCGAGTTCTGCGCGCCGCGCAGGGTGAAGGCGAAGACGTCGCGTCCGCTCTGGGTCGTGCCGAGCCAGTGGCCGCCGGACGGCCCCTGCCGGAAGGCGGTGAAGTCCGTCTCGTCCCATCCCCACGGCGAGACGAGCGGCCCGGCGAAGGCCAGGAGGAACAACAGCACGAGCAGGACCGCTCCGGCCACCGTGCGACGACCGGCGGTCATGGCGCGGCTCCCGCGCGCACGCGGGGGTCCAGCGCTGCGGAAAGGACGTCGGACGCGAGAGCGGCCAGGAGGACGGCGCAGGCGGCGAGGCACTCGACGGCGGCGACGGCGTTGACGTCGCCCCGGGAGATGGAGTCGACGAGCCACTCCCCCAGCCCGTGCCGCCCGAAGGCCGTCTCGGTGAACACCCCGCCGAGGAGAACCAGTCCGGACGTGTAGGCGAAGTAGGCGGTCATCGGGACGATCGCGGTCCGGAGCCCGTGCCGCAGCAGCGCGCCGCGCCGCCGGAGACCCCTGGCCCTCGCGGCGCGCACGTGGTCGGCGTGCAGCACGTCCAGCATCAGACCGCGCTGGTAGCGGGCGTAGAGAGCGATCTGGCAGAGCGCGATCGTGGCCGTGGGCAGCAGCAGCCGGCGCGCTCGGTCCGCGAGATCCCAGAGCATCCCCCCGGACGGCCCCGGCGCGGACTCCCCCAGCCAGACGAACACCCGCATCCCCAGGGCGTCGTTGGCCTCACCGGCCATGATCTGTAAGAGCGGCGCGAGGACGAACACGGGGACGGCCAGCAGCAGATAAGAGCCGCCGGAGACCAGCCTGTCGGCCGCCCGGCCGTGCCGGGCGGCGGCGTAGGCGCCAAGGGCGACGCCCAAGGCGCCACCCAGGACGGCCCCCGGAGCGACCAGGCGAAAGCTCACTCCGAGCCTGCGCCACAACTCGCCTTCGACCGGCTCACCGTCCCACGTCCGGCCGAAATCGCCCTGCGCCACGCCCCTGGCCCAGGTGAGGTACCGCTCCGCCAAAGGCGTCCGGTCATCGAGGTTCAGCGCACCGAGCCGCGCGTCGACGACGGCCTGCGGCGGACGGGGCGCGCGGTCTTCGAGCCCTGCCCGCGGATCGAGCGCCGCGGCGGCGAGCAGGTAGCCGAGGCTGGCGGCGAGCACGGCCAGCGCCGCGTGGTTCGCCACCCGCCGCACCATGAACGTCGCCACCGTCCGCCCCTCGCACACCACCCAGAAGTCACCGAATGCTATTGATTGACCACGGAACGCGTACAGGATTTGCCAAGAGTCGCGGCCTTGAGGGTCACGCGAGCGCCGGTTCGCGGCCGCGCTCGGCCTCGCCGGCCGAACGCCTCCGCAGACCGCCGAAGACCACGAGCCCGAGACCGGCAGCGGCCCAGGCCGCCAGGACGGTGAGCGGGCGGGCGCCTCCGACGCCGTCGAAGAACGCCGCCGACCGGAGGAGGGTGGCCGACGCACCCGGCGGCAGGTACTGGCCGATCGCGCCCCACGGCTGCGGCAGCAGCTCGGGCGCCGAGGTGGCCGCCGACAGAGGATTGCCGAGCAGCAGCAGCGTCAGCGCGCCGAGTCCGAAGCCGGCGCGGCCGATGGCGGCGGCCAAGCCGACCACGGTTCCGGTCACGGCGAGGACGGTCAGCGCCATGACTCCGGCGAGCGTGACGTAGGAGCCGGGAAGCAGCGACAGCCAGCCTTGCGCGATCCACGCGACGTCCAGCCCGCCCAGCACGGCGAAGATCGCCGTGCCGGCGGTGCGCCAGGCGAGGGACGGGATGGCGAACGTCATCAGCACCGCGGCCGCGAGCCCGGACATGACCAGCGGTAGCGCGAGAGCGCCGAAACCCGCCCCGCGGGGGTCGTCGGAGTCCGCGGCGACCACGTCCTGGACGGGCGGGGACACCGGGGCGCCCCCGGGACCGAGCCGCGTCGCCATCGCGCCGAGCTGCTGGGCGACCAGCGGCGAGGCGGCGGAGGCGGTGAGCACCTTCGGGCCGGACGGCGCCGTGACGACGGCGCCGTAGGCCTCGCGATCCGCGATCGCCGCACGGGCGACGGCCTCGTCCGGAGCGGTCCGGATGTCGAAGGCGCCCGGCCGCGCGCGGTCGAGCAGGTCGGCGACCTCGGCGGCCCGCGGACCGGTCACGACGACCGGGACGTCACGCGGCGCCGTCCGCGCGGCGGGCCACGAGAAGGCCACGACCATGACGAGCTGCAGCAGCGCCGCGCCGACGGCCACGCCGACGGCGCGCGCGGCGGGGGAAGTCCGCACGATCTCCTCCAAAAACGAATGTCCGTTCTCTTTGGCGCGGAGCCTGGCACCCTCTCCGGGACTTGTCAAGAAACGAACGTTCGTTTTAGATTGGCCCCCATGCCGAGAGTCAGCGAGGAGCACCTGGAGCGCCGCCGCCTCCAGATCCTGGAAGCGGCGCGGACCTGCTTCATCCGCAAGGGCATCCACGCGACGTCCATGCAGGACGTCTTCGCCGAGGCCGGGCTCTCCGCCGGCGCCGTCTACCGGTACTTCAAGAGCAAGAACGAGATCATCGAGGCGAACATCGCCACCGTGATCGGCGACCTGCGCACGTTCTTCACCGTGCTCGCCGACAGCGACCCGCTGCTCCCCGTCGACGAGATGGCCGAGCGGTTCGCCTCCCGGGTCGTCGCCCTGTCCGGCGAGGACGGCCCGCTCCGGCTCGCACCCCAGGCATGGGCGCTCGCCACGCACGACCCGGAGATCGCCGCGTACGTCGCCGACAACGTGGCCGGTCTGCGCGACACCTGGACCCGCTACATCCGCCGGCTCGTCGGCGCCGGCCTACTCCCCGCCGACACCGACGCCGTGGCCGCCGGCAAGACGCTGTTCGCGCTCTTCCCCGGCTTCCTGATCCAGCGCCTGCTCCTCGACGACTTCACCGCCGAGGACATGAGGCGCGGCGTGAGGGCCCTGACGCGCGAGAGCATGCTGACTCCGGCGTCCTGACCCGCCCCTCCCCGCACGCGCGCCCGCCCCCTCCCCGCACGCCGACACGCCCGGGAGCCCGGTACGCGGCCACGACTGGCCGCTGACCTGCACCTTCCGTTCATATCGGGCGTTTCCCCGGCTACCATCACGGCACGCCCGCATGCATCGCGACCGGAACGCTCTCCGCCCGACCGGTCCGGCGGTGTCCTGAGGCGGACGCGCTCAAGCCTGCGGGACAGGGAGCTGCGCGTTTTAACATTCCATTACTTTCGGGCGGGGAGTGTGCATGGAGACGGAAGAGCACGACCGCGCGGCGGGGCGCGTGGGCGCCCTCCTCGCGCTGACCGCGGTCGCGTCCGTCGCCGCGTCTTTGATCATCGGCGCCCGCGTGCCGTCCGAACTGCGGATGGTGTGGTGGCATCCCGAGATCCTGGTCGCCCTGGCCTGGACGCCCGTGGGCGCCGTCCTGCTGCGGCACAGGCCCGGCCTGACGGTCGCCTGGCTCATGGTCGGCGCGGGTTTCAGCGCCTCGCTGTACGTGCTCTCCCTCAACCTCGGCCCCTGGCTCGAACTCCACCGCGCGCCCGGGGCCGGGTTCGTCCAGTGGCTCGCCGTCTGGCTGTGGGCCGTTGACACCTACGCCCTGACCCTCGTGCTGCCTCTGATCTTCCCGGACGGGCGGCTGGTGTCGCGGTGGTTCCGGCCCGCCCTCGCCCTGGCCTGCCTCGTCCCGGTCGTCGTCTGCGCGCACCTGACGGTCGACCCGGGCGTGCGCCGCTGGCACAACGGCGTCTCGGTGTACCCGTTCGAGGAGATCCCGCTCCCGATCAGCGCGGTCATCGTCACCGCCCTGGCGGCGGGCCTGTTCTCGGTGGCCGTGCGGTTCGTGCAGGCGCCGCCGGACGTGCGGCGGCAGATCGCCTGGGTGGTCTACCCGGGCATCCTCGCCGAGGCGATCATCTTCGTCGGCGAGAACGGCCCGATCGGCGACCCGCTGCGCGACCTCACCATCGTCGCCGTCCCCATCTGCATCGCGATCGCGATCACCCGTTACCGGCTGTACGACATCGACCTCGTGGTCAGCCGGACGCTGGTGTACGCGGGCCTCGTCGTCGTCATCACCGGCGTGTACTTCGCGCTCGTCGGCACCGCGAGCCTGCTGGCCCACGGCCGCGGCACCCTCGCCGGGCTCGCCGGGGCGATCGTCGCCGGCGCGGTCTTCGAACCCGTCCGGCGGCGCCTGCAGCGCATGGTGGACGCGTTCATCCACGGCGAGCGCGACCCGTACCGGATCGCCGACCGGCTGAACCGGCGGCTGCAGACCGCCGCGAACCCGGGCGCCGCGCTGGCCGTCGCCGCCGAGGTGGCGCGTTCGGCCCTGCACGCGACCGGCGTCACGATCGAGGTGCTGGACCGCGACGGCCGGACGGTCTCGGCGGAGGACGGCGTGCTCGGCGACCGCCCGCAGCTCATCCCGCTGGTGTGGCACGGAGAGCCGGTGGGGCGCCTGCTGTTCGGCGTCACCCGCACCCCGGACGCGCGCCTGTCGAACGTCCTCGCCCGCAACCTCGCCGAGCTGGCGAACGCGGCGCGTCTCTCCGCGGACGTCCAGCGCTCCCGGGAGCACATCCTGCGCACGCGGGAGGAGGAGCGGCGGCGGCTGCGCCGCGACCTGCACGACGGGCTCGGGCCGACGCTGGCCAGCCTCGCCATGACGGTGGACGCCGCGCGCATCACGCTCAGGACCGACCCCGAGGCGGTCGACGGCCTGCTGGAGGAGCTGCGCGCCACCATGGGGCGCACGATCGGCGACATCAGGGAGCTCGTGTACGGCCTGCGGCCGCCCGCTCTTGACGATCTCGGGCTGGAGGGCGCGATCCAGGCGCTCGGCGGGGTCGTCGCCGCCGGAGACGGCCCGCGGGTGGACGTGCGCGTCGAGGGCGACCTGAAGGGCCTGCCGGCCGCCGCCGAGGTCGCCGCGTACCGGATCGTCCAGGAGGCGCTGACGAACGTCCATCGCCACGCCGGAGCGGGCTGCGCCGAGGTGCGGCTGCATCTGAACGGCGATCTGCACGTCACCGTCGACGACGACGGCGTGGGACTGCCCGACCAGGTGCGTTCCGGCATCGGCATGTCCTCCATGCGCGAGCGCGCGGCCGAGCTGGGCGGCTCCTGCACGGTGGGGCCCGGCCCCAAGGGCGGGACCCTGGTCCGCGCCAGACTGCCGGTCAACGGCGTCTCCCTCTGAGGCGCCCCCTCCGGGTGGGAGGGCCGGTGACCGCCCCCCGCCAAGAAGGTCGCCACCGGCCCTCAGGCTCCGTACGGGCCCGGGGCTCCCATCCCGGTCCATACGGGCCATTCACCAGAGGGTGTGCAAGAGAGAAGTTATGCGGCGGAAGGTCCCGCCGGAGAGGGACAGTTGTCCCGTCTGTGCCGGGACCGCTCCGGGACCGGCGCACGCCCAGGTGAGACGGTCGCCCGCTAGATCCAGCCGGGCCGCGTCTCGCCCTCGGCGACCAGGACGGCCGGGCCGCTCAGGTAGCTGGTCTCGCCGTCCAGGACGACGGTCACCCGCCCACCGGGGACGTCGACGGTCCATTCGGCGCCGTCGGCGACGCCGCCGGCCGCCGCCGCGGCCACCGCGACGGTCCCGGTGCCGCACGAGCGGGTCTCGCCCGAGCCGCGCTCGTACACCCGCATCTCGACGTGCCGCTCCCCCACGCCGCGGAAGAACTCGACGTTCACCCCCGCGGGGAAGACCGCCGGGTCGAAGTCGGGGGCGCGCGACAGGTCGAGTGCGGCGACGGGCCCGGTGACGCGGCACGCCAGATGCGGGTTGCCGACGCTGACCCGCTCGCCCGCGAAGCTCGCGCCCGCCAGGCTCGCCTCCCCCGGGCCGAGGAGCTCCGGCCGGCCCATCTCCACGGTGACGTCCCCGGACGGGCCGAGCGTCACGCGGCGCAGGCCCGCGCGGGTGGCCAGGTCCCACTCCCCGGGCGGGGCCAGGCCCGCGTCGACCAGGTAGCGGGCGAAGACGCGCACCCCGTTGCCGCACATCTCGGCGATGCTGCCGTCGGCGTTGCGGTAGTCCATGAACCACTCGGCGTCGGCGTCGACGTCGGCGGCCTTCGTCCGGACCGCGCGCAGGACGCCGTCCGCGCCGATCCCCGCCCGCCGGTCGCAGAGCCGCGCGACGGCCTCCGGGGTGAGGTCCAGGACGCCGTCCGGATCGGGGAGGATCACGAAGTCGTTCTCGGTGCCATGCCCCTTGACGAACCGCATGCCCCCGATCATATGGGCTCCGGCCGCCCCTGCCTCACCAGGGCCTCGGCACGATCGGCCAGGTCGGGGGCGTCGTAGGGCAGCCACAGCACGCGCGGGTCGCGGCGGAACCACGACTCCTGGCGGCGGGCGAAACGCCGCGTCGTCCGGACGGTGTCCTCCCTGGCCTGCTCCTCCGTCCACTCCCCCGCCAGGAACCGCAGCACCTGCGCGTATCCGAGGGCGCGCCCGGCGGTCAGACCGTCCCGCAGCCCCCGCTTCTCCAGCGCCCGGACCTCGTCGACCAGGCCCGCCTCCCACATCCGCTCCACCCGCAGGGCGATGCGCTCGTCCAGCTCGTCACGGGGCACGCTCAGCCCGATCTGCACGACGTCGTCGTAGCGGTACCGGTGCTCGGGCAGGGTCGCGGTGAACGGGCGGCCGGAGATCTCGACGACCTCCAGCGCCCGCACGATCCGGCGGCCGTTGCTCGGCAGGATCGCCTCCGCGGCCGCGGGGTCCAGGCCGCGCAGCCGCTCGTGCAGCGGACCGGGCCCGACCCGCGCCAGCTCCTCCTCCAGGCGGCCCCGCACGGCCGGGTCCGTCCCCGGGAACTCCATCCGGTCGAGGGCAGCGCGCACGTACAGCCCGGACCCGCCGACCAGCACGGGCAGCCGCCCCCGGCCCCGGATCCCCGCGATGGCGTCGGCGCTGAGCCGCTGGTACTCGGCGACGCTCGCGGTGGCCGTGACGTCCCAGACGTCCAGCAGGTGGTGCGGGACCCCGCGCATCTCGGCCGCGGACAGCTTCGCGGTGCCGATGTCCATGCCGCGGTACAGCTGCATCGAGTCGGCGTTGACCGCCTCCCCGTCCAGCCGGAGGGCCAGCTCGACGGCCAGGTCGGACTTGCCGGCCGCCGTGGCGCCGACGACCGCGATCACATGCGGGGCATTGGGTGAGGTCACGGGATTGATTGTGGCAACAGAACGGGTATGGCCGGAATGAACGGGTGCCGCGCCGCGCCCGCGGCGCCGAACGAGCCGAGGGATCCGGGGGGATTCGATGTCGATCGTCGACAAGGTCAAGCAGATGCTCGGGCAGCACGCCGACAAGGCCAAGCAGGGCGTCGAGAAGGCAGGGGATGCGTTCGACCAGCGGACGGGCGGCAAGCACGCCGACAAGGTCGACCGGGTCCAGGACCAGGCCGGCCGGTACATCGACCGCGAGGGCGGCCAGGCCGGCGGCACCGGCGGGCAGCACGGCGAGACCGGCGGCCACCCCGGCGCCGCGGGCGAGCACCCCGGCGGGACGGGCGGGCAGCCAGGCGGCGCGGGCGACCAGCCCGGCGGCACGGGCGGGCCGCCGTCCTAGACCGGCCCGATCACACC
>NZ_JBEZJP010000186.1:0-14320 GCF_040653175.1 Actinomadura sp. NPDC048032 | reverse complement strand
AGCGGCCTGCTGACGGACGTGGAGGCGGCCACCGAGATCCGGCTGTTCGGCATCGGCGCCGGGAGACCTGCTGCTGGCCGGGCCGCTGGGCACGGCCGAGCACCTGGTCGGCTGGATCAGGGGCGAGGTCACCCGGACGCTGCTCGACGGGCCGGGGGAGCGGGCGGTCCTGCTGGTGGCGCCCGCCGCCGGGCCCGAGCCCGACGCCGACCTGTTCAGGGTGGCGCGGCTGGTGTGGCAGTACACGCCCGTCCGGTGGGTGGAGGTGGCGCTGACGGGCGGTGAGCCGGACGTGGACGAGGGCGTCGAGCGCTGCCGGCGGCTCGGGGCGGACGACGTCGTCCTCGTGCCCGCCTCCTTCGTGCCGGCGCCCCGGCGGGACAACGTGCGCACGGCGGGCCCGCTCCTCGGACCGGCCTCACTCGCCGCGCTGGTCCGCGCACGGGTGGCCGAAGCGGAACGCCGGTGGAGCGACGACGGCGACGACGGGCTGGAGCCCGCGGCCCCCGGGCACGGCCACGGCCACGGGCACGGGCACGGCCATGAGCAGGATCACGGTCATCTCCGGGAGATCCACGTCGGGTGATGGCGGACATGAAAGGAGAGGTCCATGTCGGATGACGCCTACATGTACGGCGAGGGCGATATCGAACTGAACGCCGGTCAGCCCAGGGAGACCATCCTGGTGCAGAACACGGGCGACCGCGCCGTCCAGGTCGGTTCGCACTTCCATTTCTTCGAGACCAACCGGGCGCTGAGATTCGAACGCGACAAGGCGTTCGGGAAACGGTTGGACATCCCGTCGGGAACCGCGGTCCGATTCGAGCCCGGAGACACCAAGGAAGTGACGCTGGTCGAGTACGGCGGCGGGTTGCGGCTGGTGGGGTTCGGGGGCCTGCTCAACGGCAGCGTCCGGTCGAGCGAGGCCCACCGCACGGCGCTGCGGCGGATGCACAAGCGCGGCTATCTCGACGAGCCGGTCGAGCCGCCGAAGAAGACGTCCAGGAAGACGAAATCCTCCCGTTCCGGGAAGAAGGGCTGAGCCGCCATGACCACGATGAGCCGTCAGCAGTACGCGTCCATGTACGGCCCGACGGTCGGCGACCGGCTCCGCCTCGGGGACACCGACCTCGTCGTCGAGGTGGAGAAGGACCACACCGAGGGGCACTACGGGGACGAGGCCCAGTACGGCGGCGGCAAGACCGCCCGCGACGGCATGTCGGCCGACCCGGCGTCGGGGCGGTCGGTCGCCCTGGACCTGGTGATCACGAACGCGGTGGTCCTCGACCCGGTGCTGGGCGTCGTCAAGGGCGACATCGGCATCAAGGACGGGAAGATCGCCGGAATCGGCAAGTCGGGCAACCCGCACACCCAGAACGGCGTCGACCGGCGTCTCATCATCAGCGCGACGACCGAGGTGATCTCCGGCGAGAACCTCATCGCCACGCCCGGCGGGATCGACACCCACGTCCACTTCATCACGCCCCAGCAGGCCCAGCACGCGCTGAGCAACGGGATCACGACCCTGGTCGGCGGCGGCACCGGTCCGGCGGACGGCAGCCGCGGCTGCACCACCACCCCCGGCCCGTGGAACATCTCCCGCATCCTCCAGGCCTACGAGGACATCCCGATCAACATCGCCGTCTACGGCAAGGGCAACAGCAGCCTGCCGGGCCCGCTGGAGGAGCAGATCGCCGCGGGCGCCGCCGGGCTGAAGGTGCACGAGGACTGGGGCGCCACCCCGGCCGTCATCGACTGCGCGCTGTCGGTCGCCGACGAGCTGGACATCCAGATCAACATCCACACCGACACCCTGAACGAGGCCGGCTTCGTCGAGGACACCATCAACGCGATCAACGGCCGCGCGATCCACACCTACCACTCCGAGGGCGCGGGCGGCGGGCACGCCCCCGACATCCTCCGGGTGACCGGCGAGCCGAACGTGCTCCCGGCCTCCACCAACCCGACGCTGCCCTACACCGCCAACTCGGTCGACGAGCTGCTGGACATGACGATGGTCTGCCACCACCTCAGCTACGACGTGCCCGAGGACGTGGCGTTCGCCGACAGCCGGGTCCGCGCCGAGACGATCTCGGCCGAGACGGTGCTGCACGACCTCGGCGTCATCAGCATCATCGGCTCGGACTCCCAGGCGATGGGCCGGGTGGGAGAGTCGTTCACCCGCGCCTTCCAGGTCGCCCACCACAACAAGGACAAGAGGGGCGCGCTGCCCGAGGACTCGTCCCGCAACGACAACTTCCGGGTGCTGCGCTACCTGGCCAAGCTGACCATCAACCCGGCCCGCGCCTCCGGGATCGCGGACACGATCGGCTCCCTGGAGGACGGAAAGCTCGCCGACATCGTGCTGTGGCCGGTCCACTCCTTCGGAGCCAAGCCGTCCATGGTCGTCAAGGGCGGCATGGTGAGCTGGGCGCAGATGGGCGACCCGAACGCGTCCCTGCCGACGCCGCAGCCCGTCTACTACCGGCCGACGTACGGGGCCTTCGGGAGGGCGCTGTCGAGCACCTGCGCGACCTTCATGTCCGGCGCCGCGATCGAGGCGGGCGTGCCCGAGCGCCTCGAACTGAAGCGGCTGATCCGGCCGGTGCGCCAGTGCCGGACCGTCGACAAGCGCCACATGCTCCGCAACTCGACGCTCGCCGAGATCAAGGTCGATCCGGAGACCTACAAGGTGACGGTGGACGGGGAGCCCGCGCACATCGAGCCGGCCACGAAGCTGCCGCTGAACCGGCTCTTCTTCCTGGCATGAGCGCACGTCCGGCCACCGCGGACCTGGATTCGCTGCTGGCCCAGTTCCAGCTCACCGACTCCGGCTTCCCTAGCGGGATGTACACGCTGTCGCACGGTCTGGAGGGGTACGTCCAGCTCCAGATCACCGGGCCGGAGAACCTGCGCGAGCTGCTGACCGACCTGCTGGACAACGCGGTCGGCCCGGCGGACGCGGCCGCCCTGGTCCTGGCGCACCGCGCGGCCCGCGCGGCCGGCTGGGACGAGCTGGTCCGCGTCGACCGGCGGCTGCACGCGATCAAGCTGAACCGCGAGCAGCGGGCCGCCTCGACCCGGACCGGACGGCAGGTCCTGGACACGGCGGCCTTCGCGTTCCCGGCGCCCGAGACCGCCCGGCTGGCGGAGCTGGTGGGAGACAGGACCACGCCGGGCAACCACGCGGTCGTGGTCGGCGCGCTCTACGCGGGGCTCGGCGTGTCCGCGGCGCACGCGGTCGCCGCCGACCTGTACGCCTTCGCCGCGAGCTGGACGGCGGCGGCGGTGCGGCTGGGGCGCACCGACTTCCGCCGCGCCCAGCGGCTGCTGTGCGAGGTCCGCCCGGACCTCGCCCGGGTCGCGCGGGCGGCGCTCGCCGTCCGCGACCCGCGGGAGCTGCACGGCTCGGTGCCCGTCGCCGACGTCGTCTCGGCCGCGCACGAGCGGGCGGAGGCCCGCCTGTTCGTCACCTGATCCGTTGAAACGAAGGAGGCGGGATGGAGCTGGACAAGGTCTTCAAGGTGGGCATCGGGGGCCCGGTCGGAAGCGGCAAGACGGCGCTGATCGAGGCGCTGGTGCCGAGGCTGCGGACGCTGGGCCACGAGATCGGCGTCATCACCAACGACATCTACACCCAGGAGGACGCCGAGCACGTCCGCCGCACCCTGGCCGGGACGCTCGACCCCGAGCGGATCGTGGGGGTCGAGACGGGCGCGTGCCCGCACACCGCCGTCCGCGACGACCCGACCATGAACCTGGCGGCGGCGGCCGAGATGCTCGACCGCTTCCCCGAACTCGACCTCCTGCTGTTCGAGAGCGGCGGCGACAACCTCACGCTCACCTTCAGCCCGGCGCTGGCCGACGTGTACATCTTCGTCCTGGACACCGCCGAGGGCGAGAAGATGCCGCGCAAGCGCGGCCCCGGCACCACCGACTCCGACCTGCTGGTCATCAACAAGATCGACATCGCCCCGTACGTCCGCACCGACCTGGGGGTCATGGAACGGGACGCGCGGGCGGTGCGCGGCGAGGGCCCGGTCGCGCTGACCGACTGCCTCGCCGGCACCGGCGTCGCGGAGGTCGTCGACTTCATCGAGGCGCGGGCGGGGGCGGCGTGTACCTCGCCGGTGTAGGGGCGGCGGGCGGCGCAGGGGGGACCGACCGCCTCTCGCCCGAGCGGTACCTGCCCCGCTGGGTGCCCGAGCCCGTGCGGCGGCACGCCCGCGCCGTGGACATGCTCCCGGCCGGCAGCCCCGGCAAGGTCGGCGTCCTCGACCTGGAGTTCGAGCTGGTCGGCGACCGGACGGAGCTGACCGGCCACTACCAGAAGGCGCCGCTGCACATCACCCGCCCGCTCCGCCCCGATCCCGGGGCGCCGGACCTGCCGTACGTCATGCTCATGTCGTCCGGAGGCGGTGTCCTCCAAGGGGACCGCTACCGCGTCGACGTCTCCTGCGGTGCGGGGGCGTCCGTGCACGTGACCACCCAGGGCGCCACCCGGCTCTACCGGATGGAGCAGGACTACGCCACGCAGCTCGTCCGGCTCGCGGTGGGCCCCGGCGGCTACCTGGAGTACCTGCCGGACACGACGATCCCCTTCGGGGGCGCCCGCTTCTACCAGCACATCGCCGTCAACGCCCCTCCCGACTCCACCGTCCTGCTGGGCGAGACGCTGCTGGCCGGCCGGCTCGCCCGCGGGGAACGGCACGCCTACACGGCGTACTGCAGCGACGTCGAGGTGCACGACACCGCGGGACGGCTGCTGTTCGCGGATCCGCTCCACCTGGTGCCAGGGGAGCGGGCGGTGACGGGCCCGGCGGTGATGGACGACTTCGGGGTCCTGGCGTCCCTGTACGTCGTCACCGGTCGGAGACCCGCGCAGGCCGTGGCGGACACGATGCACGAGGCGCTCGCCCGCACGGGGCTGCGGGCCGGAGCCAGCGTCCTGCCGGGAGACCGGGGCGCCTGGGCGCGCGTCCTGGGGGAGCGGTCGCCCGAGGTCGAGAACGCCTTCATGCACGTCTGGGATGCCGTCCGCCGGCTGCTGCTCGGCGTGCCCGCCCCCGACCGGCGCAGATGGTGACACCGGCCATGGGGGATCCGCGAAGGCGGGCCGGGCGGCTGCTCCGCCGCGAGGCGGCCGAGGCCACCGTCCTGGACCGGCGCGGGAAGGGGCCGCCCCGCCACCCGGGGATCAGGCCGCGCGCGCTCCTCGACGTCGCGATCGGAGGGGCGGTCGGGGCGCTGGCCCGTGACCTGCTCATCAAGGCGATGCCCGGGGCGCGGCACGGGTTCCCCTGGGGGACCCTCCTCGTGAACATGCTCGGTTGCCTGTTCATCGGGATCCTGACGACGTACCTGCTCAAGGGCAGGCCGCACCCCGTCGCCCGGCCGCTGCTGGTGACCGGGTACCTGGGAGGGTTCACCACGTTCTCCCACCTCATCGACGGCGTGCACGCCCTCGGCCGCGCCGGCGCCTGGGACCAGAGCGCCGTCTACGCGGTGGTCAGCGTGGTGGGCGGGTGGATCGCGGTCGCCGCCGGCCTCTGGGGCGGAAGGCTCCTGCCGTACCGCGCCGCAGGACCGGAGGGCGGCGCGCCGACATGATCGCTCTGCTGGTGCTCATCGGGGGAGCGTGCGGCGCCATGCTGCGCTTCGTCCTCGACACGGCGGTCAAGAACCGGTTCGGGAAGGCGTTCCCGTGGGGGACGCTGACGGTCAACCTCCTCGGCACGGGAATCCTGGGCGCGCTGCACGGCGTGACCACGAGCGCGGGACCCGACGGCCTGGTCGGCACCGGTTTCTGCGGGGCGCTGACCACGTTCAGCACCTTCGAGCTGGACACCGTCCACCTCTTCCAGGACGGGCAGTACGCCAGGGGCGCGGCGAACGTGCTCCTCTCCCTGGGGCTGGGCATCGGCGTGTTCAGCCTCCTGTACGCCGCCTTCCAAGCGGTCTGACGCGGGCCGTCCCTGCCGATGGGCGCCACGCGGGCCGCTGCCGGGAACTGGCTGAGCCGGGCCCTCGCGCCGTCCAGGGAGCCCTTGCCCTGGCTCGGCGCCGCCCGCGCGGCGGTCGCGTTCGGCACGGTGACCGCGGTGGCGCTGGCCCTGGACGAACCCCGCGCCGGACTGCTCGCGGCGGCCGGCATGGTGCTGGCGACGATGCGGCCCGACATCGGCCCCTACCGGTCGAGGGCGCTCGGCCTCGCCGCCTCGCAACTGGCGGGCGCGGCCGGCCTGGTCGTCGGCCAGTTCGCCCACGGGCACGGCTGGGGGACGGTCACGGCGACCACGGCGGTCGCGCTGTTGTCCGGGCTGGTCAGCTCGATCGGCACCATCGCGTCGGGGGCCTCGCTGGCGCTGCTGTTCATGAACGTGATCGGTACCGGCCTGCCCGGGCCCGGGGAATGGTGGCTCCCCCCGCTCTTCCAGCTCGCGGGCGGAGCCTTCTACATCGTCCTGGCGGTGCTGAGCTGGCGGCCGTGGAGGCACCGCCCCGGCCCCGAACACCGGGCCGTCGCCGACGTCTACGGCAGGGCCGCCGACCTGGTCGACGCCGCCCCCCATCCGGGCGGCGCCCGGACGGCGCTCAGCATGGCGGTGGACACCGCCCAAGACGCGCTGATGTGCCATCGCGTCCGCGACAAGAAGCACTGGGGCGAGGAGACGCGTTGGCTGGTCGCCATGCTCAACGCGGCCACGCCCCTGCTGGAGGCGCTCACCCTGCTCATCCGGTCCGCGCGGCCCGCGCCGCCGGGACTGGCCGAGGCGGTGCGGCGGATCGCGGACGCCGTCCGGAGCGGGAACCGGGACGCGGGGACCGCGCCGTTCCGGGGGGACCCGGCCTTCGCCCGGCCCGTCGAGTTCGCCCGCCTGCGGCTGTCGGAGGCGCACCCCGAGGACCCCGACTGGCTCGGGCTGCCGAGACCGCTGCCGGCCCGGGCGTACCGGGCCGCCCGGATGGCCCTCACCTCCGCTGCGGCCTGGCGGTACGGGCTCCGGCTGGCCCTGTGCATGGCGATCGCCTCGGCGTTCGTCGAGTTCCCGGGCGTGCTCCACGACCTCTGGATCCCCACGGTGCATTCCCTCTGGCTTCCGCTGACGGTCGCCGTGGTCCTGAAACCCGACTTCGGCTCGGTCTTCGTCCGGTCCCTGCTGCGCGCGGTCGGCACGGTCGCGGCGGCCGTCCCCACCCTGCTGGTGCTGGTGGCCGTCCCGCGCGGCTGGGCCGCGGTCCCGCTCGCGGCGCTGTTCGGCGGGCTGATCCCGGTGCTGAAGGCACGGTCCTACGCGATGCGGACGGTCGCGGTCACCCCCCTGATGCTCTTCCTGTTCGACATGACCTCGCCGCAGCCGTCCGACGAGCTCGTGCTGGCCCGCCTGTCCGACACCCTCCTCGGCTGCCTGATCGTCATGGTCTTCGGATACGCCCTCTGGCCGTGGAGCCGCCGGGTCCGGATCGGCGAGCGGTTCACCGCGGGGTTCGGGGCGCTCGCCGACTACCTCGACGAGGCCTTCACCGGCCCCCGGAACGTCCGGGCCCGGGACCGGAGGGCCCTGCACCGCAGCCTCGACGCCGTCCGGGCCGACCTGCGGGAGGTGCAGTCCGAACCCCCGCCGGCCGGCCGCGCGGGCGCCGCCTGGTGGCCGGTCCTGGGCGCCCTCGACGCGCTCGTGGACACCGTCACCGCCGCGTCCGTCAAGGTCCGCGGGGGCGCCGAGCCGCCGCCGCGGCGGGCGGCCCGGGCCATCTCGGCGGATCTCCGGGAGATGGCGGCGGCGGTGCGCGACGGACGGCCGCCGCGGACACCGCGCCTGCCCGGCCCGTCCGGCGAGGGCGTCCTCGGCGAGGCGGCCGTCCAGATCCGCCGTCTGCACAGGACCCTTCCGCTGTGACGGCCGGGCGCGTTCACCCGATCCGCAGCTCCGTGTCGAGGCCCTCGGCCTCCTCGCGGGCGCTCGGGCGGAAGGCCAGCAGGACGTCCACGACCTTGCCGATGACGTAGGTCAGCACGAAGCTGTAGCAGCCGACGGCGAGAATGGCGACGATCTGCTTGCCGAGCAGGGAGATCGAGCCGCCGTAGACGAGGCCGGCGGTGGGGCTGCCGTACTTGCCGGTGGCGAAGAACCCGAGCAGGACCACGCCGACGATGCCGCCGGCGCCGTGGATGCCCACGACGTCCAGGGTGTCGTCGTAACCGACGGACGTCTTGACCTCGACGGCGTACGTGCAGACGACGGCGACGACGATGCCGAGCACCGTCGCGCCGAACAGGTTGACGTATCCGCAGGCGGGGGTGATGGCCACCAGGCCGGCGAGCGCGCCGGTCGTGCCCCCCAGCCTGGAGAACCGCCCGAACCGGGCCCGCTCCAGCAGCATCCAGGCCAGCATCGCGACGCACCCGCACATCATGGTGTTGACCACGGCGTTGGCCGCGAGGGCGCCGTCCGTCAGCGCCGATCCGCCGTTGAACCCGAACCAGCCGAACCACAGCAGCCCCATGCCCGCCATCACCAGCGGGATGTTCTTCGGCTCGGGGGGCCCCTCCCTGCGGAAGCGCAGGCCCGGCCCGAGCACCAGCGCCAGCGCCAGGCCCGCGATGCCGGAGTTGAGTTCGACGACCAGGCCGCCGGCGAAGTCCAGCGCGCCCCACCGGTTGATCCAGCCCCCTTTGGAGAACACCCAGTGGGCGACCGGCAGATAGACGAGGGTCACCCAGACCACGCCGAAGACCATCCAGGGCCCGAGCCGGACGCGGTTGGCGACCGAGCCGCTGATCAGTGCGAGCGTGATGATCGCGAAGACCAGCTGGAACATCGAGAACACGTACTCCGGGATGACGCCCCTCAGGACCGACGGGGTGGTCTTGAGGAACTGCCACCTGCCCCAGCCGATGAGGCCGGCCCCTCCCACGTCGTCGCCGAACGCGAGGCCGTACCCGTAGGCGAACCAGACGACGGTCACCACGGCGATCGAGACGAAGCTCATGTAGAGGACGCTGACGAGGTTCTTCGCCCGGACCATGCCGCCGTAGAAGAGGGCGAGTCCCGGCGTCATGAGCAGCACCATGGCGAAGCTGACGAGCACCCATGCCGAATCGCCGGTATTCAACCCAAAACTCATGCATCAACTCCTGGCTTAAGGCGACACCATTGAGGTATGGGCAGCGGCGAGCATGTGAAACGCTCCGGAGGAGTGCCTCCGGACAAATTTAGATAGGTCGGCCTTTGCCTTCGTTTACCAGGCCGAACTTTTTCTGGGGCGTCGCCGGGGCGGCCGGTCGCGGTGTGGTCGCGGCGCCCGATGATCATCGCGTGCGGCTCCAGTCCGTGGACGCGGTGGGGCCGCGCACAGGTCACGACGAAGCGACCGGAACGGTAGAAAACCGATAAAAACATGTGCTTGAGGGGAGGACCGGGCGCTGTTAGCTTCACCCGGTGGACCACATGCGTGCACAGGCGGAGGCGATCGAGGACTTCGCGGCGGTTCTACGAGAACTGCGGGAATCGGTCGGCAACCCGCCTTTCCGTGAGATGTCCGGAAGGTCGGGGGCGATCTCGCACACGACGTTGCACGAGGCCACGAAGGGCAACCGCCTTCCGAGCTGGGGGACCACCGTCGAGTTCGTCAAGGCGTGCGGCGGGGATCCGGCCGCGTACCGGGAACGCTGGGAGAGGGCGAACCAGGCGGTCAGGTCGGCGAACGCCGAGAGGCCCGCGTCCGCCGCGCTCGAAGCCTCCGTCCCGAAGACGGCGGAGGCCCAGGCCCTGCACATCGCCCTGGAGCCGCCGGGGCCCTCGGAGCATGACGAGACCTCGGCTCCCCGGTCCGCCGCGCCGGTGCCCGGGCATGGCGCGGGGGACGTGCGGGCGCTCTACCCGGCCCCGAAACGCCGGGGAAGATACCGGTTGAGCAGCCCGGGCGCGGTGGCGCTGGCGGCGGCGGTCATCGGTACGTGGGCCGTGGTCCTCATCGTGGTCGACCACGACTCCGGCAAGGACGGCATGGAGGAGTACGGGAACCGGGCGAAGAACGCGCTCACTCCGGCCGACTGCCCGGTGCAGCCGACCAACCCGGCGCCGGCCTCGCCGAGGCACAAGGGCGACGCCGCCAGCTTCGTCGCGGACATCACCCTGCCCGACTGCACGCGCGTCGGCGCCGGCCAGAACATCACCAAGGTCTGGCGGCTCAAGAACACCGGAACGGTCCCATGGGACGACTACTCGCTGCGCCGCCTCGACCTCCCGCAGAAGGCCGGCGACTGCCAGACCATCTCCGACGTGCCGATCGCCGACACGGAGCCGGGCCGCACGGTCGACGTCCGCGCCGAGATCACCACGCCGCGGAAGCCGGGCTTATGCTACGTGCGGTTCAAGATGGTGGACGGTGAGGGAAAGGTCGCGTTCCCCGGAAGCCGTCCGGTCAACTTCCAGGTCATCGTCGAGGGACCGTAGCCCCCGCCGCGAGGGGCACGGCGGGGGCCGGTCGAACGGTCGGGGGATCAGGAGAGCGTGATCCCGGTGTAGTAGGCGTTGAGGATCCTGGAGTAGCTCCAGCCGGCCTCGGCCTTGTCGCGGGAGCCGTACTGCGACATCCAGTCCCCGGTGACCCAGCCGCCGCACGCCGTCGTCGTGGAGCAGTAGTGGGCCTCAAGGATCTTCCCGCCGCGGGTCATGCGGGTGTCCCACGTCGCGTCCACCGCGGCGCTCGTCGACGCCGTCGCGGATCCGGGCTTGTAGACCTGGCTCGACGTGGTGTCGTAGACGTCGAAGCACTGGCCGCCCGACGTCGTGCGGGTCGAGTGCAGCGCCCAGTACCAGCCGTAGCTCTTGACGGCCATCGCGCCGGCCTTCAGGGACTCCGCGGGCCAGCTCGGCACCCACTCGTTGGGCAGGACGTCCTTGACGTAGCTCTTGAACGTCACCCGGTCGACCCGGCCGAGCGACACCCGGTACACCAGGATCGTCGATGGGAGCCTGCTGTCGGTGCCGTCGGTCTTGCAGCCGGTCGGCGGCGGCGTCGAGCCCAGGAACTGGTGGGAGGCGTTCTGGTTCTTGAGGGTGGCGTTCAGGTTGCCCTTGGCGCCGGCGCTGAAGTCCTGGTAGCTGCCGCCGTAGTTGCTGTTGTAGTAGACGCGGACGGTCTTGCTGGTGTTGTTCCAGACGGAGGCGGCGTTGTTCTTGACGCACAGGCCTTTGCCGTTGCCGTCGCCTTTGAAGTCGTAGCAGGAGGGCTGTGTGGTGCCGTAGTCGGCGATGGATCCGGTGAAGTCCGAGATCGAGCCCTGGTTGTCGCTGTTGTAGTAGTAGCAGAACTCGCCGCTGTCGCACTTGCCGTCGCGGGCCGCGGCCGAGGCGGGGGAGGCGGGGACGAGGGCGATCCCGCCGAGCGCCGTCGCGGCGGTCGTCGCGGTGACCCGCGAGATCAGCCGCACGCTTCGTTTCGACACAGTCGTCTTCCCCTCTGGTGGAGGCCGCTGCGCTCTATCGGACGTTGTAGCCCTGGGAGTTCCAGAACGTGGTCGGGTTCGGGTTGTCCAGGGTCGGGTCGTTGACGCTCTTGGCCGCGTGCGTCTGCTGCCCGAGACGCATCTCGACGTGGGTGTGGGCGCCCGAGCTGGACGACACCCCGTGCCACGACTCGTCGGCGATGACCTGGCCGCGGCTGATCGACTGCCCCACGCTCAGCGAGGACCGCGGAGCGGAGTGCAGGTAGATCACCGTCTTGTCGAGCGAGGCGTTGTAGACGGAGATGGTGGAGAGCCCCGAGCTGCCGGTGGCCCCGCGCGCGATGTAGATGATCTTACCGGCGACCAGGGCGTGGACGTCGGAGCCGATGCCGCGGGCGATGTCGATGCCCTCGTGCCGTCCGGGCGTGGTGGTGTAGCCGTCGAAGCCGCAGGTGATGCTCCCGCCGCTCGCCGCGTACAGCCCGTACGACATGTTCGTGCGCGCCGACGGCGAGAACTCGTGGGAGGCGTTCTGGTTCTTGAGGGTGGCGTTCAGGTTGCCCTTGGCGCCGGCGCTGAAGTCCTGGTAGCTGCCGCCGTAGTTGCTGTTGTAGTAGACGCGGACGGTCTTGCCGGTGTTGTTCCAGACGGAGGCGGCGTTGTTCTTGACGCAGAGGCCTTTGCCGTTGCCGTCGCCTTTGAAGTCGTAGCAGGAGGGCTGTGTGGTGCCGTAGTCGGCGATGGATCCGGTGAAGTCCGAGATCGAGCCCTGGTTGTCGCTGTTGTAGTAGTAGCAGAACTCGCCGCTGTCGCACTTGCCGTCGCGGGCCGCCGCCGAGGCGGGCAGGACGTAGACGGACGCGACCCCGCCGAGCGTGACCGCGCCGGTCGCCGTGGCGGTGAGGGCCTTGGTGAGCTTGTTCATGCCGTTCTCTCCTTCGGTTCTCTTGTCAGGGGGTACGGACGGGTCAGGTGCGCTGGTACTCCTCCCAGGTGCGGATGGTCACCTTCGGGCCGTCGTCGGGGCCGCGGCCGGAGAGGCCGTCCAGGCCGAGGTAGTAGTCGCCGGTCTGGTGCTGGGCCTGGCTCGAGAGGTCGGTGTCGCTGATGGCGGCGGCGTGGATGTGCCACGGCCAGTCGCCCTGCGCGGGGCTGCGCACCCATGCGGCGAAGCCGACACGGCGCAGCGTGCGGGCGACCGCGGTGCGGGTGGCGGAGTCCATCCCCTGCACCGAGACGTCCACGACGCCCCCGCCGTCGTGGGTGCCCGCGGAGGTGGGGTCGCCGCCGGGGTTGTAGGAGCCCTGGTCCAGCACGAGATCGCGGCCGAGCAGCCGCTCCGCCTCGGCCAGCATGCTCCGCGTCCGGGTGTTGACGACGGCCCCGTCGGCGGGCACGCGCGCGCCCGGTTCGATGACGTCGGCGACGGTGAAGCGTCCGGTTCCGAGCTTGGCGAGCGACGTCTTGCCCGGCAGCCCGTTGGCGGCGAGACCGGTGTAGCCGAGCGACTTCTGGTACTTCGCGTAGGCGGCGACCGTGGTGGTGCCGAAGTAGCCGTCCACCCACGCGGCGTCGAGCAGGTTCCGGTCGCGCAGTGCCTGCTCGACCAGGAGCACGCTGGCCTTGGCGCCCGGGGTGAGCGTGTCGTCCGCCCGCCGCGGGTCGATCTGGGCGGCCTTGACGGTGGCCTCCATGTTCACGCTCGGCAGGGCCCGGACGCCGGGCGCCTGGCCGCCGGCCGCCCGGGCCGCCGGCGTCTCGGCCGGGCCGGTGAACGAGGTGAGCAGGGTCGCCGTCACGACGGCGGCGGCGTACGAAGGCAGCTTCATCGGGTCTCCTGGGGAGGGGACTGGGCGCAGAGCCCGCGGCGGATTCCACGGTCGCCCGGCTGCTCACGTGTTCACAAGAAGATCGTTGTTGTCAGTCTGTCCGCCAGGAGATTCCGTACAGACGTAGACACGATCTGACAGACGGGACGCCCGGCTCGGAAGGCCCCTCCGGGGCACCGGGAGTCAGGAAACGGAAATCGTTGCGGGACGCTGATCGCGGGGAAGAATGCGATGCATGACGCGGACTGTGACTCTGCCCGGCGGCGGCGCGCTGCCGATGATCGGTTTCGGGACCTGGCAGCTGCGGCCCGAGGCGGCGTACGCATCGGTGCGGGAGGCGCTGGAGATCGGCTACCGGCACGTCGACACCGCCACGCTGTACCGCAACGAGGCGGACGTCGGCCGGGCCCTGAAGGACAGCGGCGTCGACCGGGAGGAGGTCTTCGTCACCACCAAGCTGCGCCCGCAGGACGCGCGGGACGCCCGCCGCACCCTGGAGACTAGCCTCCGCCTGCTCGACACCGGCTACGTGGACCTCTGGCTGATCCACTGGCCGACCGGCGGGGACGAGCTCGTCCCGACCTGGCGGGCGCTGCTGGACGCCCAGGACGCGGGACTGGTCCGCCATGCCGGGGTGAGCAACTACAGCCCGGCGCTGATCGACGGCCTGACGGAGGCCACCGGGCGGCGGCCGGCGGTCAACCAGATCTCGTGGAGCCCGGCGCAGCACGACCCGGCGCTGCTGGACGAGCACCGGCGCCGGGGGATCGTGGTCGAGGGCTACAGCGGTCTGAAGAACACCGACCTGCGCGACCCCGTCCTCACCGGGATCGCCCGGCGGCTCGGAGTCACGCCCGCCCAGGTCGTCCTCCGCTGGCATCTGGAGCACGACATCGTGATCCTTCCGAGGTCGTCGCGCCGGGAGCACATCGCCGCCAACTTCGACCTCGAAGGGTTCGCCCTCACGGACGAGGACGTCGCCGCCGTCGACGCCCTCGCCCGAGACGCCTGACCGGCCCGCCCCCCGCGAGCGGAG
>NZ_JBEZJP010000185.1:0-14334 GCF_040653175.1 Actinomadura sp. NPDC048032 | reverse complement strand
GCGCGGACCGGTCGCGCTGCTGCTGCCCACCGGCGGGACGTCCGCCCTGTCGGAGCCGGGAGGCCCGTTCTACTGGCCTGAGGCGGACGCCGCCCTCGAACAAGCGCTGCTGGAGTCGTTGGCGCCCCACGTCACCGTGGAGCGTTCCCCGGCGGCACTGAACACCCCGGCGTTCGGCGAGCAGGCGGCGCGACTGCTGCTGGCCCGGCTCGCCGGGAAGCCGGCGGCGGGGAGCCGCGAACCGTGATGGACATCTCGCCCGGACGACGCGGTGCGGGCGGCCCGTGGAGAAGATCGAAGGAAAGGACGGGGATGTGCGCGAAGACTGCGACGTCCTGATCGTCGGCGCCGGCCCCTCGGGCGCGGTCGCCGCCCAGGAGTTCGCCCGCGCCGGAATGCGGGTCACGTGCCTGGAACAGGGGGACTGGCCCGACTACGAGAAGGCGCGCGCGGGCTATGCCGACTTCGAACTCGTGTCCCGCAAGCACTGGAACTGGGATCCGAACCAGCGCCGGGCTGGCGGCGACTATCCCATCGACGACGCCGAGTCGGACGTCACCGCCCTCATGTACAACGGTGTCGGCGGCAGCACCGTCCTCTACGCGGCGCACTGGGAACGCTTCCTGCCCTCGGACTTCCGGACCCGCACCATGGACGGTGTCGGCGACGACTGGCCGATCGGGTACTGGGATCTGGAGCCCTACTACGACGAGGTCGAGCGGCAGTTCGCCGTCAGCGGCCTGGAGGGTGATCCGGCGCTTCCCCCGAGCACGCCGCCGCCGCTGCCGCCCGTGCCGCTCAACAAGCTCGGCCGGCGGGGCGCGGAGGCGCTGAACAAGCTCGGCTGGCACTGGTGGCCCGGCAGCAACGCCATCGCCACCGCCGAGTACGGCCCCCTGCACGCGTGCGCGCAGCGGACCGCCTGTCCCTTCGGCTGCCCCACGGGAGCCAAGGCGTCCGCGGACCGCACCCACTGGCAGTCCCTCGCCAAGGACCAGGTGCGCCTGACGGTGCGGGCGACGGTCGAGCAGGTCCTCCTGGACGACCGGGGCCGCGCCACCGGCGTCACCTACCTCGACGCCGACGGAGCCCGCCATGAGGTTCGCGCCGGCGTCGTGGTGCTGTGCGCCAACGCGATCGGCACGCCCCGCATCATGCTCGCGTCGGCGGACGGGTCCGGGGTCGCCAACTCCAGCGGCCTGGTCGGCAGGCGCCTCATGATGCACCCGTTCGGCAACGCGATCGGAATCTTCGACGAGGACCTGGAGTCCTGGCGCGGGCCGCTCGGCCAGTACCTGCACTCCCTGGAGTTCTACGAGACCGACCGGTCCCGCGGCTTCGTGCGCGGCGCGAAGTGGAACCTGATCCCCTCCGGCGCGCCGCTGTCGTTCATGCTCCCGGGCACCTGGGGGGACGAACCGGTGTGGGGCCCGAACTTCACCCGGCTGCTGCGCGAACGGCTCGGCCACTCGGCGATCTGGGGCGTCATCTGCGAGGACCTGCCCGACCCGGCGAACCGGGTGCTGCTGGACGACGGCGCCGCCGCGGGCGGCGTCCCCGGCGTGCGGATCCAGTACCGCACGTCCGACAACACGCGGGCCATGATGGCCTGGCACTTGGAGCGCCTCTCCGAGGTGCTCGACGCCATGGGGGCCACGAAGAAGATCCTCAACTCGGGGCTGCGCGGCACCGGCTGGCACCTGATGGGGACGACCGTGATGGGCGATGACCCGGGCTCCTCCGTGGTCGACGCGCACGGCCAGTGCCACGACGTGCCCAACCTGTACGTCTTCGACGGCTCGGTGTTCCCGACGTCGTCCGGCGTCAACCCCACGGCGACCATCGCGGCCAACGCGCTGCGCTGCGCCCGGTCCCTGGTCGCTCGCCGCCGCGAAGTGGAGGTGCCCTCATGACCACCGCGGAGACCGGGGAGACGCCGACCGTGACCGTGCCGCCGGAGGCCCGCCGGCGGCTCGGGCAGGTCGCGGACGCGCTGATCGAGGCCGGCGCCGGGCTCCCGTCCGGGTCGCAGGCCGGTGTGCACACCGATCTGCTCGACCAGGTGGTCAAGGCGCGTCCCGACCTCGTCCCGCCGCTGCTGCGGGCGCTGGACGAGCTGGGGCCCGCCCTCGACCTCGCGGCGGTCGAGCGACTGGCCGAACGGCGTCCGGAACTGCACGAGGTGCTCACGCTGGTCGTCGCCGGCGGCTACCTGATGTCGCCGCGTGTCGCCGCGCTGCTGAAGTACCCCTTCCAGGAAGCCAAGATCGTCGATCCGCGGGAGATCACGGTCGTCGTCGGGGAGGGCCTGCTCGACCTGGTCGCCGAACGCGCGCCCCTCTACCGGCTGCCCCCGGACGCACCGCCGGAGCACCGCCCGTGACCGGGCGGGGAGGCAGCCCGTCTCACACCCACTTGGAGGTAACGGCAATGAGCCGCCAGCACTACGTCCCCCTGTTCCACGAGCGGGTCCGGTCGGGCCGCGCCCTGATCGGCGCGGGTGCCGGCACCGGCCTGTCCGCCAAGTGCGCGGAGGAGGCCGGCGTCGACTTCATCGTCATCTACAACGCGGGCAGGTTCCGTATGGCCGGGCGCGGCTCGATGGCCGGGATGATGCCCTACGGCAACGCCAACGACATCGTCGTGGAGATGTCCGCAGAGGTCCTCCCGGTGGTGCGCAGGACACCGGTGCTCGCCGGCGTCTGCGCCACGGACCCGTTCAAGAACATCCCGCTGTTCCTGGGGCAGCTCAAGGAACTCGGATTCGCCGGGGTGCAGAACTTCCCGTCGGTCTGCCTCCTGGACGGCAGCGTGCGGGCGGACCTGGAGGCCACGGGCTACGGCTTCGACAAGGAGGTCGAGATGGTCCGCACCGCCCGCGAGATGGACCTGATCACGGCCGCCTACGTGCGCACCGAGCAGGAGGCCTATGACATGGCCGCCGCGGGCGCCGACATCGTCGTGGCGCACGTCGGGCTGACGACCGCCGGGATGATCGGCGCAAGGGCCCCCATGTCGCTCGCCGACGCGGCGGCGCGCACGCGGGAGATCCGCGACCAGGCCGAGTCCGCGCGCGAGGACGTGCTGGTCGTGTGCCACGGAGGACCGATCGCCACGCCCGACGACGCCCAGGAAGTGCTGCGGATGGTCCCGGGCGCTGCCGGTTTCCTGGGGGCGTCCAGCATGGAGCGGCTGCCCGCGGAGACCGCCCTCGTCGACACCATGCGGCGCTTCACCGAGGTCTCCGTCGAACCCGCCGCCGACGGCCCGCACGAGAGGGAGGTCATGGCGTGAAGCTCTTCCGTACCGCGGACCTGCTGAAGGACCCCACGCCGGTCCCCGAACCGGAACGCTTCACCGGCGCCGCGTTCAGCTCCCCGGTCCAGGGGTCTCCTACCAGCAAGGCGACCACCGCACTGATCCGACTGGACCCGGGCGTGCGCGGCCACTGGCACAGCCACGCCGACGGCCAGGTGATCCACATCGTGGCGGGTTCCGGCTTCGTCGGGCGCCGCGGCCGTGAACCGTTGGAGGTGACCGGGGGCGACATCGTGTGGATCGAGCCGGGAGAGGAGCACTGGCACGGGGCCTCCGATGCCGGGCTGGCCCAGCTGGCCTTCTCCTTCGGCGCCATCACCTGGCTGGAGCCGAGCACATGACCACCGGTTACGCACCCTCCTACGAGGAGCTCGCCGAGGCGGTGCTCGACTGCGCCTCCCGGCCGCTCCCCGGAGAGGTGGCGAAGGCCGCGAGCCGGACGCTCTTCAACGTCCTGGCAGTGGCCCTGGGAGCGTCCGGCTCCCCCCAGGTCGGCAGGCTTGCGGCCGCGCTGGCCGCACCGACCGGCGTCCCCGCGGCTCCCGGGGTGCGCGGGAAGGCGAGCCCGGTCGGCGCGGCGCTGCTCACCGGCTTCGCCGCCCACCTGGACGATTTCGACGACACCCACCTGGAGACGGTCATCCACCCCGGGGCGAGCGTCCTCGGTGCGGCGTGGGCGGCCGGATGGCCCGCCGGCGCATCCGGACGGGACCTGCTGGCGGCCTTCGCCCTCGGCTGCGAGGTGCAGTTGCGGCTGGGCCTGGCGGTCAGTCCGGAGCACTACGACCGGGGCTGGCACATCACCGGCACCTGCGGGGTCGCCGGGGCCGCGGTCACCGCCGGACTGATCGGCGAGCCCGGCCGCGACCGGATGGCGGCCGCGCTCCGGCTGGCGTCCCTGCAGACGCTCGGGCACCGGGAGGCGTTCGGTACCGAGGTCAAGCCCTTCCACGCCGGGAAGGCGGCCGCGGCCGGGGTGCTGGCCGCGGCGGAGGCCGGCCGCGGCCGGTTCACCGCGGGCGCCGCGGCCGTCCTCCCGGACACCGGCGAGCTGCTGCGCGCCCTCGCGCCCGGGGGCCGGTCCCCGGGCCGCCTTCTCGACGGGTTCGGGACGCGTTGGGAGCTGGCCGACAACACCTTCAAGCCCTATCCCTGCGGCATCGTCGCGCACCCCGGCATCGACGCGGCCGTCAGAGCCCATGACCGCGGTGTCGCCCCGGCGAACGTCGTCCGGATCCGCTACCGCTGCCATCCGCTGGTCCCGGAGCTGATGGGGCGGCTCGAGCCGCGGACCGGCTTGCAAGCGCGCTTCTCGGCGGTGCACGGGGTGGCCGCCGGCCTGGCCCGCGGCACCGGCGGGCTCGCCGAGTTCGGCGACGCGGCGGCGGCGGACCCGGTGCTGGCCCGGCTGCGGGCGCGCGTCGACCTGTGCCCGGAACCCCGCATGCCGCGGGACTCGGCCGTACTGGAGATCCACACCGTCGACGGGGGAACCGTCGTGTCGGCCGTCGAGCACGCGCGGGGAAGCCTGCTGCGCCCGCTGACCGACGACGAGCTCATCGGCAAGGCCGAGGCCCTGGCGCCCGGCCGGGCGCAGGCGATCTGGGACGCGGTCGCGCGCCTGGGGGAGGGGCCCGGACCGGGGACCGTCCAGGCGTTGCTGGAGGAGACCCGGAGGGAAGTGGTGGCCCGATGACCGCTACCGAGGGGACGACCGCGAGCGTCGCCGGCTTCGTCGCCGAGACGCCCGTCCCGCCGGACGCGGCCGCCGCCGCGACGGCACTGTGCGAGAACCTGTCCGGACTGGAGACAGCGTCCGTCCGCGACCAGCGGGCGGCGGTCGCCTACTGGGTCGCCTGCGCCCTCCTGCATCACGCCGGCAGCGCCGGCGCCCTCGCGACGGAGAGTCTGGCCGCCGGGCTGGAACCCGCTCTGCGGGTGCGCGACTCGCTGGACGGCCACGTCGTGGGCGGGTGGGATCCGGTGTGCGCGGCCGTGCTCGTCGGCTCCGCCTGCGCCGCCGCCCGGCACGACGGCCTGGACGGGGAGGCCACGGCCCGCGCGGTCGGCATCGCCGTCACCCAGGCGTCCGGCCTGGAGATCCTTTCGGACACCCCGCTCGGAACGTTCCAGCGACGCATGGCCGCCCGCAACGGACTGGAGGCCGCCCTGCTGGCCGGCGCGGGCATGACCGCTCCCGTCACCGGCCTGGAAGGAAGGCGCGGCCTGTACGCGCTGATGGCGCCCACCGCGGACCCGGCCGCCGCCGCCGACCGGCTCGGCCGGCGGTGGCTCGTCACCGCGCTCCCGACCGCGGAAGGCCGAACCCCGCCGCCCGGCCGGGAGGAGCGGCGGCCGAACCCGATCGAGCGAGCCGCGGAGGCACTGTCATGACGGCGACCGCCACGCTGGCCGACCGGCTGCGGCCGGACCGGACGGCGCTGATCCTCATCGACCTGTCCAACGACTTCGTCCATCCACGCGGCAAGACCGCCACCGTGGGCGGCCGGGACGTCAGCCACGCCCAGCGGATCCTGCCCGTCGCCGCCGGCCTCGCGGAGGCCGCCCGCGACGCCGGGGTGGCCGTGATCCACAGCCAGCACACCACGCTGCCGGGCGGTGCCGGCGACTCACCGGTGTGGCGGGACGCGCGCTCACGCGCCGCGTACTCCGCCCCCGACATCTGCCTCGACGGATCCTGGGGGCAGGAGATCGCCGAGGAGGTCGCGCCCCGGCCCGGAGACCAGGTCGTCAAGAAATACCGCTACGGCGGCTTCACCGGGACCAACCTGGAACTGATCCTGCGCAGCCTGGGACGCGACAGCGTCCTCTGCTGCGGGGTCTCCACCAATGTCTGCGTGGACACCACCGCCCGCGAGGCGTTCGCCCGCGACTTCTACGTCACCATCGCCGCCGACGCCTGCGCGTCGTGGGACATGGGCCTGCACGCCGCGGCGCTCAGCACCGCCGAGAGCCGGTTCGCCGTGGTGGCGGCGACCGGGGACGTCCTTGCCGCCTGGACCTGACCGAATCCGACGAGGAGGCCACATGATCGCAGAACTGCGCTACTACACCATCACGCCCGGCCACACCGAGGCGCTGCTCGACCAGTTCACCGGCACCAGCCTGCCTCTGTTCGCCAAGCACGGCATCACCGCACACGGCCCGTGGCTGCGGCGGCTGACCAAGGGGGAGCAACTCGTCTACGTCCTGGAGTTCGCCGACGAGCACGACCGCGAGACCCGCTGGACGGCGTTCCGCGAGGATCCCGAATGGCAGGCCGTCGTCGAGGCCGGCCGGGGCCAGGTCCCGCACATCGCGGGCGGCGAGATCGTGGAGCTGAGCCGATGAGCTCCCGTGACACCGCCGTCCGCGTCCACGGCCACCACATCGCCGGAGAGCGGGTCGACGGCCCGCTCCTGGAGCGACGCGCCCCCGCCTCGAACAGGGTCGTGGCCCGCTACGCCGCCGGCACGGCGGACGACGTGGACGCCGCCGCCTGCGCCGCCGCTCGGGCGTTCGCGTCCGAGCAGTGGCGACGCACCCCCGCCATGGCCCGGGCCAGGCTCCTGGAGAACCTGGCCGCCCTCCTGGAACACGACGCCGACCGGCTCGCCGCCCTCGACTCCGAGGAGGTCGGGAAGCCGCTGGCGTTCGCGCGCGGCGACATCGAGCTCGGCATCGCGCACGTCCGGCAGGCCGCGGCGCTCGCCCGCACGTCCAAGGGCGAGGCCTACACCGGCCTGGTACCCGCGTACACCGCGCTCGCGACCCGGGAACCGGTGGGGGTCGCCGCGTTGATCATCCCGTGGAACTTCCCGGCGCTCGTCCTCCTGCAGAAGCTCCCCTATGCCCTCGCCGCCGGATGCACCGTGGTGGTCAAGCCGTCGGAGTTCACCTCCGGCAGCGCGCTGGAGATCGCCGCCCGGTGCGAGGACGCGGGCTTCCCGCCCGGCGTGGTGAACGTCGTCACGGGCACGGGGCCCGGCGCCGGGCTCCCCATGGTGACCCACCCCCTGGTCTCCTACGTCTCGTTCACCGGATCCACGCGGGTCGGCCGGGAGGTGATGCGCGCGGCCGCCGACTCCCTCACCCGGGTCGGGCTGGAGCTGGGCGGCAAGACCGGCAACGTGGTCTTCGCCGACGCCGACCTGGAAGCGGCGGCCGACGGCATCGTCTTCGCCGCCTTCGCCAACCAGGGGGAGTCGTGCGTCGCCAGCTCGCGGCTGCTCGTGGACGAGACCGTGGCCGACGATTTCACCGCCGCCGTCGCCGCCCGCGCGTCCGCGCTGCGGGTGGGGATGCCCGACGATCCTCGGGCCGACATCGGGGCGCTCATCCACCACGAGCACCGGGACCGGGTCCACGCGGCCGTGCTCGCCGGGGTCGACGCCGGCGGGAAGGTCCTGACCGGCGGGAGATCACCCGACGACCCCGAACTGGCGGAGGGCGCCTTCTACCAGCCGACCGTGCTCGCCTCCGTGGACCGAGAGTCGCCGGTGTTCCAGCAGGAGATCTTCGGGCCCGTCCTGTCGGTGACGACGTTCAGCACCGACCAGGAGGCCGTCGAGCTGGCGAACGCCACCGAGTACGGCCTCGCCCAGTCCCTGTGGACCAGGGACCTCGACCGTGCTTTCGCGGTCAGCGGCGAGCTCCAGGCCGGCACCGTCTGGGTGAACACCGCCAGCGACGGGTCACCGGCGCTGGCGTTCGGCGGCGTGAAGGCGTCCGGCTTCGGACGCGAGGGCGGTGAGGAGGGGATGCGGGAGTTCACCGAGTACAAGACTGTGCAGTTCCGCGGAGAACCTCGCGTGAGCCCGTTCACCAGAGCGGAGCCGGCCCGATGAGCCTCGTCCACATCGTGCTCGTCAGGCCCCGGGACGGACAGGAGTCACGGGCAGACGACCTCACCTCCCGGCTCGCCGCGCTCGCCGCCGAACTGGGGCCCGGCGACGTCTACGCCGGCCCCGACGTGAGCATCGAGCCGTTCGGCGGCGGCTACACGACCGGGCTCGCCATCGCCTTCCCCGGCGAGCGCGCCCGGGACGCCTACCTTCGAAACCCCCGGCACGCCGAGTTGGCCCGCGAACTGCCCGCGGCGGCCGATTCGGTGCTGGTCGTCGACCTGCCGGCGGCCGCCACCGGCCTCGCATCCCAGGGAGCGCAGCGGACATGACGGAAAGCATCGGCTTCATCGGCCTCGGCGCGATGGGGCTCGGAATGGCCGGCAACCTCGTCAAGGGCGGCCACGAAGTACACGGATACGATCCCTCACCGGAACGCCGCGAGAAGGCCGCCGAGGCGGGCATCCGGCTGGTGGACTCCCCCCGGGAGGCGGCCAGGGCGTCCTCGGGCGTGGTCCTGTCCGTGGTGCGGGACGCCGCGCAGACCCGCGAGGTCCTGCTCGGCGAGCATGGTGTCGTCCGGGAGGGCCGCCCGCTCACCGTCGTCGTGGCCAGCACCCTCGACCCGTCCACGATGCGCGCGCTGGCGGCCGAACTCGGCGGACACGGCGTGACCGCCGTCGACGCGACCATGTCCGGGGGACCCTGGGGCGCCGAGGCGGGCGCACTGACGCTGATGGTGTCGGCCGCACCCGAGGTGTTCGGGCGGCTTCGCCCCCTCCTGGACCTCATGGGCCGCAACATCTTCCATGTCGGCGAGGAGGTGGGCACCGCTCAGGCGGCCAAGCTCGCCGTGCAACTCACCTTCGGCGTCAACATGATGGGCGTGTACGAGGCGATCCGTCTGGCCGACGAGTTCGGCGTTGGCGAAGACCAGTTGATGGAGATGCTGTCGGTCAGCGTGGGCGGCAGCTGGGTCGTGGACAACTGGCGGCGCGTCAAGCCCTGGTGGGAGCACTACGTGCCCGGCGAGGACCTCGACATCCTCCTGAAGGACATGCGGTCGGTGCAGCGGGAAGCGGACAGCGGCGACTTCCCCATGCCCGTCACCGCGCTGGCGTTCCAGCTCATGCGGCATGTGTGGCCGGCATGGGCCGCGCTCAAGGCCGCCCGGGCGGGGGAGGCCCCGGAATGACCACCGTGACGACCCCTGACGGCACTCGCCTGGCGGTCGAGGTGGAAGGGGTCGGCCCGCCCCTGCTCTTCCTGCATGAGGTGGCCGGTGACCTGCACGACTGGCGCGCGCAGGTGGCGCATTTCGCCGACCGGTACACCTGCGTCCGTTACAACGCGCGCGGCTACCCGCCGTCCGACGTCCCAGCCGCCCCGGACAGCTACGGGCAGCACATCGCCGTCCAGGACGCGATCGCCGTCCTGGACGGGCTCGGTTTCGACGCCGCCCACGTCGTAGGCCTCTCGATGGGCGGATTCTGTGCCGTCCACCTGATGCTGCAGCACCCGGAACGCTGCCTCAGCGCGACGGTGGCCGGGGCCGGGTACGGCTCGGCGCCGCACCAGCGGGCCGGGTTCACCGAAGAGGCGCGCACGGCCGCCCGCATGTTCCGGGAGGACGTGCGGGCCGCCGCGAACGCCTACCAGAACGGCCCCACGCGCGTGCAGTACCGGCTCAAGGACCCCGGCGGATGGCGTTCGTTCGGCGAACGGCTCGCCGGACGCGACCCGGTCGGCATGTCCCTGACGTTCTCCCAGGTCCTTGCCGAACGCCCCTCGCTGTACGACCTGCGCGACCGCCTGGCGGCGGTGCGGACCCCCGTCCTGCTGGTCGTCGGCGACGAGGACGACGGTTGCCTCGACGTCAAGGTCATGCTCAAGCGGGCCATCCCCGGGGCCGCCCTCGCGGTGCTGCCGCGTACCGGCCACACCCTCAACCTGGAAGAGCCCGCGGCGTTCAACGCGGTGCTCGACGACTTCCTGGACAAGGTCACCAACGGCCGGTGGACGCCCAGGGACCCCGCCACCTTCGGTCGCGGTCTTGTCGGCATGACCCCCCTACGGCTCGAACAGAAGGAGTTGCCATGACCGCCGAAAGAGACGACGCCCCTGCCGTCCGCCAACTGCGCCTCGTCGTCGTGGCGGAGGACTACGAGGCCGCCGTCGCCTTCTTCCGCGACGCGCTCGGCCTGCCCGAGCAGGCCGCGTTCTCGGGTGAGGGCGACGCCCGGGTAGTGATCCTCGACGCCGGCCGGGCCACGCTCGAGATCGCCAACCCGGCGCAGAAGCGGCTCATCGACGAGGTGGAGGTCGGCCGGCAGGTCGCGCCGAAGTTCAGGGTCGCGTTCGAGGTCGGCGACACCCGCTCGGTCAACGACCGGCTGCTGGACGCGGGCGCCGAACCCGTCGCCCCGCCCACCGTCACGCCCTGGCAGTCGCTCAACGCCCGCCTGGACGCGCCCGGCGGCGTGCAGATCACGCTGTTCGAGGAGCTGACGACCCTGGAGGAGCGCAGCGCTCTGGACGGGTTCGGCACCGAGCAGGAACAGTCCGATGCGACCGGACCCTGAACCGCTGCTGATCCGCGGCGCCCGCCTGCTCGACTCGACCGCCCCGGTCGACGTCCACCTGGCCGGCGGGCGGATCGCCGCGATCGGCGACCTCCCGGCCCCGCCGTCCGTGGAGACCATCGACGCGGAGGGCGGGCTCCTGACGCCCGCCTTCGTCGAACCTCATTTCCACATGGACAAGGCGCTCACACACCCGAACCTGCCCCCGAGCGACCATGACCACCCTCTGGACGCCGCGCTTGAGCGCACCCGGTACGTCAAGGCCCGCTACACCCCCGAGGAACTGAGAGACCGTGCGACCACCGCGATCCGGCTCGCCGTCGGCCACGGCGTGGGAACGTTGCGCGCCCACGTCGACGTCGACCCGGTGGGGGGACTGTCGGCCCTCGGCGTCATGGCCGACCTGCGGGACCGCCACCGCGACCTGCTCGACATCCAGCTCGTGGCGTTCCCCCAGGAGAGCATCGTCCGCGACCCCGGAGCACTACGGCTCCTCCGCGAAGCCCTGACCTCAGGCGCCGACGTGCTCGGCGGGGCCCCCGACGTGGAAGAGCCCCAAGACCGGCTCCGGCACCTCGACCTGCTCGTCGAACTGGCCGCGGAGACCGGTGCGGACCTCGACGTCCACTGCGACTACAGCTACGACCCCGCCCAGCGCGACCTGGAGGAACTCGCGCGCAGAACCATCGACGCGGGCCTCACCGGCCGCGTCCGAGCCGGCCACTGCTGTGCCCTGGACGCCTACGACGAAGCGACCGCCACCGAGGTCGTCGAAGCAGTGCTCGCCGCCGGGATCGCCGTCTGCGTCTGCCCTATGGGCAACTTGCTGCTGGTGGGGGACTCCCCTCGCCCGCCAGGCAGGGGAGTGGCCCGTCTCAGGTCGCTGCTCGCCCATGGCGTCACCGTCGCCGCGGGAGGCGACAACATGAACGACATGTGGTTCCCGTTCGGCCGACTTGATCCGGCGGAGGTCGCCATGGTGACCGCCATCGCCGCCCGCATGTGGTCGGACCGGCAACTCAGGCAGGTCTTCGACATGGTGACGGTGAACGCGGCCCACTATGTCGGCGCACCGGCCGAAGGCGTCCAGGTGGGGGCCGCGGCGGACCTGGTGCTGTTCTCGGCCACCCGCCTCAGCGACGTGCTCCGGAACGCCCCCGGTCGCCGAACCACCATCAAGCGGGGCCGCATAGTAGGCGGCGCCAGCTCAAGCGTCTGGACGACCTGAAACCGAAACGGGCGCTGCGCCGGGAGGCTAAGGCTTGTCCCCAAGAAGTATGAACCTCAGCGCCATGGGCCTTCTCGCCGCGGTGTTGCGGGTGGGCTTGTCGAAGCGGGTGAGTGTGCGCCCGCCGCCTGGTGGCGGCGGGCGCACGATGTGGCCGGGGTGGTGCGGATCAGGTGCGCTTGCGGCCCTTGTGGGGGCGGTTCTGGTCGCCGGGAATGATCTGCCGACGGGTGGCGTCGGCCTGGTCCTGGATCAGGTCGAAGTCACCGCTGAACTGGCGCGTCGCGCCCAGGCCGTCCAGATCGACACGCACGGTGACCGGATTGGGCGCGGCCGGAGTGGCCCAGCGGCCCACGATCGGCTTGTACTGCGTGGTGTAGGGCGCGGGCAGCGCGGCCAGCTCGGGCATCAGCGTGGTGAGCGCGCCGGTCTTCTCCGGGCCGGTTTTCCAGTTGAACACGCACCCGTTGCCGCCCTTGACCAGCAGGCTGCGCTTGGCGTCCGACGCGCCCGGCAGCGGCAATACGTGGTCGTAGTCCCGCAGCCACTCGGCCGGCAGCTTCGCCCAGCCCGCGGTGGGTTGCGCGCCCTCGCAGATCCGGCACTCCCGGGTTCAGCCGTTTCGCCAGTCGATGGTGGCGACCCGTTCGTTCTTGAAGACGTATGTTCTTGATCCGCATGAAGCCCACGAAGAGCAGCCCCTTTGCTGTATCCCAGTTTCCGTCGAACCGGGTTCACGGCACTGTCCCCGCGGCCTTCCCGGCAGGGCAACCGGCGCCCAAGGGCGCTACAACAACGGACCGAAAACATTAGCCCCAAATTTACTCGCATTTCTGGAGAGGGCCGGTCAGAACGCCCACTTGCGAAGTGATCCGGCTACCGCGCGACGGCATTTCCGGGCCGAAGCGATGCAGGCAAGCCGTCACAACGCGAAACGGGACTGCTTCCGCCCCTCCCGGTCTACTCATCCGAATTGACCACCAAGTCACCCAGTGTGCTCGCGTCGGTGTTTCGTCCCAGACTCAGGTGAGGCTGCACGGGCGCCTGTCAACTGGGGTGGCCCGTGGGATCGGCGCCGAGACATACCCACCCTGGGCCAACACCGGTCATGACGCATTCGGGCCACTGGCCAGGTAGAGCGCGCTCGGCGCCTTCCTCGGCAGGTGATCGAACCGCTCTCGCGGGAGCCGCCCGCTGGACCGCGTGGGCCAGGGCCTACAGAGATCCGTGCAACGGGCTTCGGGAATCGACAGCCCTTGAATCGGGCTGAAGCCGTCCCCTCAGCGTCGAGAAACGTATTGGATACTTCGACCGTTTATTGAGGCTCACCCTGGCTTTTTTGCGGGGTTGTCCATTTCAAAGACCCCTATGGGGAACGCGCTGGCCGCTGGGTGAGGTCAGGTCCTGGTTCCGCAGTTCCGGTTCGGAGTTAATACGGGTTCTGACCATGAGTTGAGGTCACGATCATGATAGGTGCGGCCGGAGTCGGCCAGTAACGAGACATCCGGATATTCCTGATGGCACGGTGAGTATTTCAGGCATCACTGACGGCGATAATCGGTCGTGTTCCGTTGAGCCGTCCGAAGTCCCACGTGGATGGGGGCGCTCATGACACCGGACATCGTGCTGTTCCCACACTGCGATCTCCACCTGGCCCTGTCCGGTACGCCGCCGTTGACGCTGCAGGTGTTCGACCGGGTGGTGACGGCGGGTGGGTACACGCTGACGCCGATCGCCCCGGGGGCGATCACAGTGGACTTCCTCGCGCCGCATCGCCCGGTCGGACAGCGGCTTCTCCCGCCGCTGCCGGCGTACAACAGCGCCAACGGGCAGGTCACCGCCGCCCAGCCGGGGGTGTACCTGTTCCAGGTCCGGCGCGGCAGGGACTACATCGTCGGTCGGCTGCAGGTGCACACCTCGATCGTGGCCTGGTGGTTCGGCAATGACTCCATCACCACCGCCGTGGACGCCGTCGCGCACGCCCAGCCGTCGATCTACGCCAAGTTCAGCGACGATCCGACCGGTACGGACCTGATCGGCGACATCACCGGGCACGGGTACGTGACGCTGACGTCGGCCGACACCGCCACCTTCGTGGTCACCCCGCAGGGGCGGCTGCGCGGGCTGCGCGAGACCACCGGCACCCCCGGGACCGTGGACCTGACGGGCACCCTCGTCAACCAGACCCAGCGGCTGCCCGTGCGGGTGGTGAACTACGCCACGCACCGCCGCGACCTGAAGCCGGTCCAGACGCCCAACGTCGCTCACGCGGCCGAGCAGCACAACATCGTCTTCCTCGCGGAAGGGTTCCGTAAGTCCGACGAAGGGACCTTCGACAAGATCGTCACCCGTGTCGTGGACC
>NZ_JBEZJP010000184.1:0-14349 GCF_040653175.1 Actinomadura sp. NPDC048032 | reverse complement strand
CCGACCGCGTGGCCGAGCAGGTAGGCCGTCAGCGGCGCGCCGGGTCTACGACCACGCCTCGTTCGGCGCGAGCGACGGCGAGCCGCGCCAGGAGGTCGACCCCTGGACACAGATCCAGGGATACCGGGACGCCATCACCTTCCTGTGCACGCGTCCCGAGGTGGACGCCGAGCGCATCGGGGTTTTCGGGTCGAGCTTCTCAGGCGGGCACGTGCTCGTCGTCGGGGCGATCGACCGGCGGGTCAAGGCCGTCTACTCGCAGGTGCCGGTCATCAGCGGCGGGACGACCCTGTCGCGGTTCATCCCCAGCGAGGCGCTCGCCGAGGTGCGCAGGAGCTTCGACGCCGACCGGCTCGCCCGGTTCGACGGCGAGGCGCCGGCGATGATCCCCCTCATCACCGCGACCCCCGGGGAGCCCGCCGCGATGGCCGACCGGGAGACCTACGAGTGGTACCAGACGATCGAGCCGGAGCGCCTGGCGACCTGGCGCAACGAGGTCACGCTCCGGTCGGTGGAGGCGATCGCCGGCTACGAGCCGGGCGACTACGTCGCCCGCATCTCCCCCACACCGCTCATGCTCGTCGTCGCCCAGCACGACATCCTCACTCACAGCGACCTGGCCTTCGCCGCCTACGAACGGGCCCTGCACCCCAAGCGGCTCGTCACCTTGCCCGGCGGCCACTTCGTCGTCTACAACCAGGAGTTCAAGAACACGCTCGCGCTCATGACCGAGTTCTTCCTCCAGCACCTCGCCCCCCGGACGACCGCCTGACCGACCACCCCGCCCCGGGCGCTCCGCCCCGGTTGGTCTCGGCGGGTGGGAGGCGCCGTTGCGGTCGAGCCGGCCGGCGTGGGGATGTCGGTGTGACCGTCAGCAGAACACCTTGCCCGCGAGGGCGTAGAGCTTGTCGGCCGAGGGCGGCGAGGAGCCGAGGTTGACCGACAGGTTCATCTGCCGCCCGTCGTCGGAGCGGAGCGCGTAGGTGGTGTAGCCGATGAGCTGGCCGCTGTGCCCGATCATGCGCTTGCCGCAGGGCAGTGCGTACTCCTGGAGCCCGAGCCCGTAGGCGAACCCGGCGCCGGTGGGCCGGGCCGCACGCATCGCGGCGAGCGTCGCGGGCGACAGCAGGCGTCCGCCGAGCAGGCCGTCGAGGAACCGGCCGAGGTCCCGGGTGGTAGAGATCATCTCGCCGGCCGCCCAGTCGAGGGAGGGGTTCATGCGCGTGGCGTCCACGGTCCGCCCGTCCGGCAGCAGCGCGTAGCCGTGCGCGTGCGGGCGGGGGAGCCCGGGCCGGTTACCGGGAACGATCGTCTGCGTCAGCCGGAGCGGGCGCAGCACACGCTCTTCCACCTCCTTCCCGTAGGGCCGCCCGGTCAGCCGCTCGATCAGCTTCCCCACGACCACGTAGTTGGTGTTGGAGTATTTCCAGGTGACGTCCGGGGGATTCTGGGCGGGGACGCGGAACGCCTGCGCGAGGAGCCGGTCGGGCCTGTAGCCGCGGAACCGCTGCGCCCCGCGCCAGCGGTTGGTGGACCACCCCGGGTCGCTCATGTAGTCGCGAAGCAGACTGGTGTGCTGGAGGACCTGCCGCACCGTGATGCGCTCGCCGTCCGGCACGACACCGGGCAGGTGCTCGGCCACCGGGTCGTCGAGCCGCAGCCGTCCCTCGTCGACGAGCTGCAGCAGGACGGTCGCCGCGAACGTCTTGGTGACGCTGCCGATCCGGAAGTACCCGGCCGGATCGGCCGGCCGCCCCGTCCGGACGTCGGACACGCCCGCCGCACCGGACCACTCGCCCCCGCCCGCGGTCCGCACGCGCAGCAGAACGGCCGTGGCCGCCCTGGTCTTCACCAGGTCGTCCAACATCGCCTGGAATCCGTCCTGGGACGCAGGGGTCCGGTCGGACCGCGACTGCGCCGTACGCGCGTCGGGAGCGGCGAGGAAGACCGCGGCCGCCGCGAAGGTCGCCGCCGCACCGGGCATCGCGAGAGCCGTCCACCGAGAAATTTTGATCACGGATGAACGCTACGGAGCCGGGTCCCTTGCCGCCCATGCGGACGACCGCCCGGCCCTTTGCGGAGAACCGCACCCGCCGCGCTGCGGACTTCCGCTTCGACAACGTCATCGGTCGGCCTGGTCGTCGGGCGGGGGGCGCCGTGGCGGCTGCCAGGTGGTGCTGGTCGTCCAGATGCCGTAGGCCATGGCGAGCACGGCGACGAAGATGATCGCCAGGCGCGGCGGGGTCGTCCTGATCTGCTCGTGGAACGCGGTGAGCCCGATGATGACGGAGACCAGCGGCTCGCCGAGCGTCATCGCCGTCAGCGGCGATGCCAGCGAACTGTGCTGGAACGCGCTCTGGTTGAGCTGCATCCCGACGAGGCCGGTGCCGATGAGCGCGTACATCTCCCAGTGCAGCGGGAGCGTGAGCGGACGGGTCGCCAGGATGTCCGTGCAGCTCTTGAGCAGTGCGGCGGAGAACCCGAACAGGACGCCGGTGGCCAGCCCCACGGAGGCGCCCGAGCGCGAGCCCCTGGTCGTGAAGTGCGACAGGGCCAGCAGGCCGATCACGGTCACCGCGACGAGCCCGCCGCAGGCGAACCACGCGGCGCCGCTCGGATGTCTGATGCCGCCCTGCGGGGCGGCCGCGACCAGGAAGGCGACCAGCCCCGCCGTGGCCAGCGCCGCCCCGCGCAGGTCGCGCCGGTGGGGTCGGCGCCGGTTGAGCGCGGCCTCCATCGGCACCGACAGCGGCAGCCCCGCGACCTGGACGGGCTGGACGAGGACCAGCGCGCCGATCTGCAGCGCGGTGGCGTGCAGGGCGACCCCGACCAGGTCCGTGAGCTGCCCGCCGATCCAGATCGGATAGTGCATCAGCCGCCACAGCAGCCGCACGTCGAACAGCCCGTGCCGCACCTCGTGGAACGCGGCGTGGTGCTGGAGCGCCGCCGCGAACCCGAAGAACACCGAGGCGGCCAGGGCGATCGCGACCGCCAGGACGTTCACTCGGACCGGCCGGAGCGTCCGCCGCCCGGGCCGCCGTGGCCGTCGCGTCTCCGGCGCAAGTGATCACGAAGCCGCCAGACGACGACGGCGAGCACGACCACAGCGACGATCACGATCGCGGTGATCCGCCCGGCGACGTGCTCGACCCGGGCGTAGGCGTGCCCGGCGAAGTATCCGAGCAGCGTGAAGGTCACGCCCCAGACCAGGCCTCCGGCGGCGTTGTAGAGCAGGAACACCCGGCCGGGCATCCCCGAGACCCCGGCCAGCGCGGGCATGATCGCGCGGAAGAACGCGATGAACCGCCCGGCGAAGACGGCGGCACCGCCCCGGCGCCGGATCAGGTCGCGGGCGCCGTCCACGCGGTCGCGGTGGCGGCGGAGCGGACGGCTGTCCAGGATCGGCTGCCCGGCATGGCGCCCGATCTGGTACCCGGCGAAGTCCCCCGCGATCGCCGCCAGGACCACGATCACGGCGAGCCACACGACCGAGACCTTCTGCTGAGCGGCCAGCGCCCCGCCGAGGACGACGGCCGTCTCACCGGGCAGCACGAAGCCGAAGAACAGGGCGTCCTCGCAGAACACGAGCCCGCCGACGACCCCGTAGACGACGGGCCCGGACAACCCGGCCACCCACGACACGACCGAGGCGAACAAACCCAACGCCTCCATCCAGATCTCTGGACGCCGGCAGCGCTCCGGGCCCGCCGACACCTCCCCTACCGGCCCTTCCCCTTCCCAGGATCAGTACCCCCACCGGCCGGGCCTCCCGCTCGACGATCGCCGCGGCCCCGCGGAGGTCGTCCCACCAGTTCTCCGGACGGCGCTGCTCGACGTGCAGCGGCGCCACCAGGACGGCCATCGCGACGAGCGGCACGAACCACGTCCGGTAGGGCAGCCGGGCGAGACCCGCGGCGGCCGGCAGCGCCATGGCGGGGAGGCTGCCGATCACGTAGCGGCTCGTGTAGAAGGGATGGAGTTGGGAGACCAGGAGCAGCACAGTCGCGGGCAGCAGCAGCCACGGGACGGCCAGTGCCCGCAGGCCGATCGGGCCGCGGCGCCGCGCCGTGACCAGTCCCACCGCCATGGCGGCGCCGAGCAGGTACGCCACGATCCGGGGGCCGGTGAACGCCTCGGCCAGATAGAGCACGTCGCCATCCCGGGCGCGTCAGCCAGTCGAGGGCGTTGCGCTGGGTCACGGCCAGCGCGATCAGCGGGCTCACCGCGAGCACCGCTCCCGCCGTGGCGGCGCACCACCGGCGCAGCATCGTCCTGGTGCGGCGCGTCATCAGCAGGGTCGCCAGATGGCGGGCAGGACGAGCAGTGCGAACAGATGGACCAGCCCCAGCAGGGCGACGCCCGCGCCGTAGGCGGCGTACCGGCGCCGGGAGCCCCGTTCCGCAAGGTCCACGAACAGCACGGTCAGCCACACGGTGAGCGCCGCGACCAGGGAGTAGGACCGGGCCTCGTGCGCGTAGTGGCTGGCGAACGGGGCCGCGGCGCAGAGCAGCCCGGCGACCAGCCCCACGGGCACGGACATGATCCTGCGGCCGAGGACGGTGATGCCCGCCGCCGTGGCCGCGAACGCCGCGATCGAGGGGAGCCGCAGCGCGAACTCGCCGGCCCCGAACGCCTGCACGACGCAGTGCATGAGCAGGTAGTAGGCGGCGTGGACGGCGTCGATGTGCCACGCGCACCACAGGATGTCGGGGATCGAGCGGCGGGCGATCTCGGACGTGATCGCCTCGTCGCGCCACAGCGGCAGCCCTCCGGCGCCCCAGAGGCCCATCGCCAGCGCCGGCAGGGCGGGCGCCAAGGGAAGGAGCCAGGCCCTCCGCCGCTCTCGCCCCGCCTCCCCGCGCCGACCTGCGACTTCGGTGGGCGGGCCGGGACGCCCGGCCGTCGCCGGGCGTTCGCCGGGCAGAAGATCCAGTTTTGAGTTCACGCCAAGAGACGCGGAAAGCCCCGCGATGTTGCATCCCCCGGCCCTTGTTCACCATCGCCGCCACCGGCGCAGCTCCGGCCCGCCTGACCTCGGCCAGACGGCTAGTGCCCACGGCGCGGCCTTGCCCGGCCAGGTCAAGTTCCGGTGCTGGACGCGTCGACGGCCGCCTGGACGGTGGGATAGACGTGCCTCAGCTCCGCCCTGGCTCCGGCGGTGCGCAACACGTCCCGGACCTGGCCCACATCGCCGGCCAGCAGGAGCCTGACTCCGCGGGCCTCCAGCTCCTCGGTCAGCTCGTCGAGCATGCGTACCGCGCTGACGTCGACGAAGGGGACCGTCTCGGCATCGATCACGACTGCCGTCGCCCCCTCCCGGCCGGCGGCGCTCCGCACCGTGGACCGGATCCGCTCGGCGTTGGCGAAGTAGATGCCCGCCTCGACGCGCAGCACGACCACCCCCGGGATCCTGCGGCCGTCCGTATGCCTGTCGAGCGCGGCGAAGTGCCCGTCCTCCGGCAGCCGCCCCAGTTCGCTGATGACCGGGCGCGACGAGCGGTAGAGGAGCAGGAGCAGCGAGACGCCGATGCCGATGAAGAGGCCGGGCAGCGTGTCGAAGATCATCACCCCGAGCATCGCGGCGACCGCGGTGACGAAGTCGGGCCGCGCGGCGACCCCGTAGGCCCGGCCCAGCCTGCGGGTGAAGACGCGGTGGAGGGCGACCAGCGAGGGGATGTCGACCAGCTCGACCACCGCCGCGACCACGACGCCCGCGAGCACCGCCTCGGGGAGCCTCTCGAAGAGGCCGGTGAGGAAGAGCAGCGTGACCAGGGTGAGGAGGGCGACGAAGACCCCGGACAGCTGGGTGCGTGCGCCCGCCGACCAGTTCACGGCGGTCTTCGAGAGGCTGCCGTTGACGACCATGCCGCCGGACAGGCCGGCGCCCAGGCCGGCGGCCCCGAGCCCGATCAGCTCGCGGTCGGCGTCGACCTCGTAGTGGCCGCGGACGGCGTAGCTCTTCGCCGCCGCGAGTCCCTCGGCGAAGGCGACGAGCAGCACGCCGACACTTCCGGCGGCGAGGCCGCCGAGGGCGTCCACCGAGACGTCGGGGAAGCCGAACGGGGGCGGCCCGGTCTCGATCCCACCGACGACGGCGACACCGCGGTGCTCCAGATCGAAGGCCTTCGCCGCCGCGATCCCCAGCGCCACCGCGAGCAGCGAGCCCGGCACGAACGGGGCGACCCGCCTGAGGACGAGGATCAGAAGGAGGCTGCCCCCGCCGACCATGAGGGTGAGGCCACTGGTCTGGCCGAGGTCCCCGATCAGGACCCAGACCTTCTCGAAGAAGTCCCCCGGCGCGGCCTCGACGCCGAACAGCTTCGGCAGCTGTCCCGCGATGATCGTCAGTGCCAGGCCGACGATGAAGCCCTTCAGGACCGGCTCGGAGATGAAGCTCGCGAGGAAGCCGAGGCGCAGCAGTCCGGCGAGGAGCCCCGCGACGCCCACCGTGACGGCCAGGGCCGCCGTCATCGCGGTGCGGGCGTCCGCGCTCGCACCGCCTGCGGCCTCACCGACGATCGCCGCCGAGAGCGCGGCCGTCGCCGCCATCGGCCCGACCACCAGGTGCCTGGAACTGCCGAAGGCGGCGTAGAGGACCAGGGCCGCGGGCGCGGCGTAGAGGCCGACCACGGGCGAGACGCCGGCGATCGTCGCGTAGGCGAGCGCCTCGGGCACGAGGACCGCCCACACCGTCACCCCGGCCAGGGCGTCCCGCCCCAGCCACTGCCGCCGGTATCCCCGCAGCGAGGGGAACAGCCCGAGCATGCTCGGCCTCATCAGGAGGAGAGGTCGCTGATGGCGTTGCCCGCCAGCTTCGCGGCGAGGATCAGGCAGATCACGGTCATGATCGCCGAGTTGTGCCGCTCCATCCAGAGCTTGAGGTCGTCGAGGATGTGCTGGGAGCGCTCCTTGAGGACGAAGTAGAGCACGACCGGCGCTCCGGTCCCGGTCGCCCCGATCACGACGAAGACCGCGAGGGCCGCGGCCTGCGCGCCGGCCGAGGTGTCCGTCCGCGCGATCGCCGCCGCCGCGGCGATCACGAGGAGCAGGTTCTTCGGGTTGACGGCCGCCAGCGCGAACCCGAGCGCTCCCGCCTTGACCGGTGTGAACGAGTCGACGGTGCGCATCCACTTCGGCAGCGACACCTGCTCGTCGCCGCGCGGACGGCCGCGCCACTCCCTCACCGCCACCCCCAGCAGCAGCACGCCGAGCGCCAGGTCGAGCGCGCTGACCCAGTCGGCCGGCTGCCCCTGGTCGCCCGGGCCCGCGCCGCCCGAGGCCAGCAGCACGATCGCGCCGACCAGGGACAGGCCCAGGATCCAGCCGAGGAGCAGCGCCGGCCCGTTGGAACGCGCCCGGGGAGTCGCGAGCATCAGCACCACACCGATGATCGGGAACGGGCTCAGCGCCACGCCGACGCCGTACGACAGGATCTGACCGATCGCCTCGCCCACGGCCGCCTACCTCACACCGGTTCGACCTCGCCCGGCCGCCAACTCCGGTCGAACCAGCCTTCGAGCGGGCCGTAGAGGCGCAGGACGACGAACCATCCCTTGCCGGGGACCGTCTGGATCCAGTTCGCCTCCCCGCCCGGCGGCGCGGCCGGGCCGAAGTGGACGACCGTGTCGCCGCGGTCATCGGCCCGCACGGCGTCCGAAAGGCTGTTGACGCTCGGGTAGGGGTCGCCGGTGCGCAGCAGCGACCGCGTCTGGGGGTCGTAGACGTCCACGGCCCAGAAGTCCTTCGCCGGGATGTCCTTGGGAAGGGTGAGCGTGTAGCTCTTCTCGCCGTCGAGCCAGGCGCCGGTGGAGTCCTCCGCCGTGTAGGCGTACTGCGATCCGGCCCCGACCGTCGCCCTCGCCATCGCCGGGGTGATCACGAGCGCCCCGTGGTGGAAGACGGCGCGAGCGTCCAGGAGCCGCGCACCCTGCGGTGAGAGGAACTCGTGGCTTCCGGAGGGGAACATGTTCTTCCACGAGCTGCCCGAGTAGTAGTAGAAGCCCGGGTCGCGCGGTTTGAAGGTCAGCGTCCGCACGAGGCCCGACCCGACCCGCGCGGCGGTGTCGAGGATCGAGCGCATGCGGTCGTCCGGCCGGAAGGGCCGGCCGGGCACGATGCCGATCGAGGCGAGCTGTCCCGCGCGCTCGGGGTCGAGCGCCTCGGGCGGCTCCTCCTGAACGATCTCGTCGACCTCCTCGAAGAACGAGAAGTCGTTGGCGGGGACCGTGGTGAAGACGGAGTCGGCGAAGTCGACGAAGCGCTGCTCGGGCGGGTCGGCCGCGGCCGAGAGCGGGTACATCCGCGTCTTGAGCAGGCTCTCGACGCCCCCCAGCACGCGGAGCGCCGCCCAGCAGGAGAAGGTCGGCGACCGCGAGACGAAGTAGCCGTCCGGGACGTCGCCGTCGTGGCCGGGGGGCAGGAAGAGGTACCTGCCTCCCTTGCCCGCGTCGGGTCCGGCGATCCCCATGTCGGCGACGTAGCGCTGCCAGAGATCGTCGACGACGCTCAGCGAGCCCTCCGGCGCCTCGATCACCGTCGGGCCGTCCTGATCGAGTGCCAGGAAGGCCATCCCGTACGTGGTCTCGGTGTTCGCCGTGAGGATCAACGGCGCCGAGCCGCAGCGCGGGGCCGTGTAACCGATCGTCCGGGAGTCGACGCCGATGCTCCGCAGCCCGCGCCGCATCGCCACCATCGCCGCGCCGGGCAGGCAGTTGAGGAAGACGTCGATCCCACGCAGCAGGTCAAGCGCGTCATAGCTCCGGGCGACCGTGTCGGGCAGGGGCAGGCCGTCGAAGAAGCCCATCGGACCGAAGACCGAGTCCAGCCGGTCCGGGACGCCGATCGACGCGAGGGTCTCGGCTGATACGCCCGGGCTGGGCGCGTCGCTCAGGTGAGGCATCGCGTCAGCCCACCGCCTCGACCTCGCCCGGCCGCCAGGTCTTGTCGAAGAACGGCGGCAGCGGGCTGTAGAAGCGCAGGACCACGAACCATCCCTTGCCCGGCACGGTCTGGATCCAGTTGCCTTCAGGCACACCGTCGGGCCGGTCGGGCCCGAAGTGGACCGTGGTCGTGCCATCCGCGTCGGCGACCGCCGCCGGGGTCGGATAGTCCTGGCTGCCCGCCCGGGGGAAGCGCTGCGGCGTGGAGAGCATCGAGCGGGTCTGGTTGTCGTAGACGGTGCACGACCAGAAACGGGCGGCGGGAATGTCCGGCGGAAGCACCAGACGGTAGTGCCCGCCCCCGTCAAGGGCCCGGTCCTCCTGGTCCGCGCACGCGAACAGGTACTGCGAGCCGATGCCGGGCAGGGGCGCGGTGAACGCCGGGCTGATGCCCACGCCCAGGTACCACCACCAGTTCCGCAGGTTGAGCTTGCGGGCGCCGTCGCTCGCACGGAGCTCGACGCCCCGGTCGGTGATGTCCGGGGGCGGGGTCATGAAGTCGTACCCGGCCGGGAGCAGGCCGTTGATCCACTGGGAGGACGCACCGTAGAAGTGCGCCCCCTCCTCCGGACGCAGGCGGCAGGCGAGGGTGCGGGCCGTCGCGTTCCCCACCGCGGCCGCCTCGGCGAGGATCTTCCGCATCCGCGGATCCGGCTGGAAGGGCCGTCCCTTGGCGATCCCGATCGCGGCCAGCGCACCGGCGATCTCGGGGTCGAGCGCCTCGACCGGCTGATCGTGCACGAGCTCGCTCGCGAGGTCGAAGTACGTCGAGTCCGCGGGCGGGATCGTGTTCACGGCGAACCCGGTGCCCTCGACGAAGCGCGGCGGGTCGGGCCTGCGGAGCGCGGCGGTCCACGTCTGAGCGGTCCACGGCGACGGCGGGGCCGCGCCCCCCATGACGATCTCCCCGATGCTCGTCCCGAAGAACCCGGGGGCGTAGCGGTGGATGCGCAGCCCCTCCTTGATGCGCTCGACCGCGGGCCTCGGGTCGTCGTTCTCCAGGAACGCTCGCCCGCCCAGGAGGAGCCGCGTGGTGCGGGTCGGCTGGGGGAAGAAGCCGCCCTCCGGAAGAGGACCCTCATACCCGGGCGGCACGAAGAGGTACTTGCCGCCGGCCCCGCGATCCGGCCCCGCCATTCCCGGATCCGCGACCCAGCGGAACCACATGTCGTTGACGAAACAGAGGGAGAGGGGCGGCATCTCCACGACCAGCGGCCCCTCGGTCAGGTCGAGGAACGTCACGAAGTAGACGGTGTCCGCGTTTCCCGTGAGCACGAGCGTCTCGGGATCCATGAACTCCGAGAAGAGCAGGACGTCGTGGTCCATGACGCCGGCATCGAGGAAGCCCCTGCGCGCCGCCCACACATTGACCCCGGAGTACGCGTCGAGGAAGGCCCGGACGGCGTGCAGATGGTCCAGATGGTCGTAGACGCGCTCGGCGGTCTCGGCGGTGGGCCTGCCCAGCGGGAACTCCAGAGTCCCCAGACCCGTCTCCACCCGCTCGGGCGTCGAGAGCGACTCCATGACCTGTGGCGGGATCCGTCCGGCTTGCTGCATGGCATCGCTCCGTTCTCGGGAGAGGTCTCCTCTCGCCCACGGGGCCGTACCTGCCGCAGACCACAATAAACACAACGCCCTAATTCATTGTTTTCATATTACTCGGCAGGCCGCGGAGATGCCGGGCCAAAAAGCTTGAGCCAATGGTTTCTTCAAAGAAGAACGCTCGGAGTTGACCGGACAGGCCTTGCAGGAAGATGGGTCGGCCAGGGGGATGGTGAGCCACGCCAGGCGGGGTCGGCGCCTTCAGCTCGTCTGGCGCCGCTTCTTCCATTCGGCGACGACGGCCACGACATGTTTGCGGATGTCGTCACTGCGGTCGGCGCTGCCGTTGACCTCACGGCACGCCTCGCCGTACTCGTCCCACAGGACGTCGTCGGCGAGGCGGAACCTGCGTTGCGGGTTGCCCGGTGTAGGCATGTCAGCCGCCGAGCTTCACGACCAGCGAGCGCAGGTGCTGCGTCGCGGCGTTCTCCCGGCCGCGCTTCACCCACGCTGCGATGTGTTCGCTGACCAGCTCGGCGAGGCTCGCACGCTCGTCATCGCTGAGCTCGACCGTGGTCGTGGTGCTGGTCCGGCAGTCGTAAGCCGTGAAGAGGATGTCTCCGACCGCCTGCTCGGCCGCAGGCGGCTTGCGGTTGCGCTGAGCATGCCACCCGGCGCTGCTGTTGACGACGCCCCAGCCATGCAGGGCCTCGTAGTTGGTGAGTTCGAGCCTCATGGGCCGATGCCTCTCGCTGAAAGGGTGTGGCCACACCCTGCTCCTCACCTTACGCGGGTCTGGCCGCAAGACCGGCCGGACGACACGCCCCAGCACGTCCGGGGCCCTCTCACGCGTGCCGGCGCCTCGGGCTTCGTCGCGCCGGCGGTTGCGTCGGCGAGGGCGCCCGGGTGATGCTGCTGGCCGGACCCCGCAGCGTCAACAGTTTTGGTGACTCATGGACGTGGTCAGCTTCGCCGCCATTCCGCCGAAAGACCGGTTCGCTTTCTGGCGCGAGATGAGCTCGAAGATGTGGATGCCGCTTGATGCCCGCAGCGAGCCGCATCTGGAGGGCACCTTTCAGGCCCATGTCGCTCTGGGCGGGCTCGGCTCCGTGCAGGCGACCCTGTTGAGTGCGAAGTCTCTGACGATCCAGCGCACGCACAGGCTCATCCGCCAGTCCGACCCGGAGACCTTTTTCGTGACCTGCGTTGTGCGTGGTCACGCCACAGGGGAACAAGCCGATCGGGATGCGGAACTGCGTGCCGGGGATCTGATGCTCCGTGACAGCTCGCGTCCCTACCTGACCAGGTTCGGATCGGCGGACCCTGCGGGCGGCCAACTGCTCTCGTTGCAGTTCCCGCGGTCGGTGCTGCCCCTGCCCGAGCGGGGCCTGCGGGAGCTCAGCGGGGTCCGGATCCGGGGCGATCAGGGTGTCGGCGCGCTGGCTTCGCAGTACCTGCTGGAGCTGGCTCGGCGCCTAAGCCAGTTCAGTGCGGCCGAGGCCATGCGAGTGTCCGCCCTGACTCTGGACGTCCTGGCCGCCGCGCTGGCCAGCGCGCTGGACGCCGACAGCGACGTACCTCTGGGCAGCCGACGGCGCGCGCTGCTCGCCCAGATCCACGCCTTCATCCGGGCGAACCTGGGCGACGTGCACCTGACCCCGGGGGCGATCGCCTCCGCCCACCACATCTCGTTGAGCTACCTGCACCAGTTGTTCCAAGCCGAAGAGCACACCGTCGCGGGCTGGATCCGCGAGCGCCGCCTGGAGCAGTGCCGCCGCGATCTGAGCGACCCGCTCCTCGCCGCCACGCCGATCGGCGCCATCGCGGCTCGCTGGGGTTTCACCAGTCCGGCCCACTTCAGCCAGGCCTTCCGCGCCGCCTATGGCCTGTCACCCCGTCAGTTCCGCCGAACGGCCGCGATCGGTTCCTCATAGGCCCCTGCCGTGTCACCGTCCAGGTCGGACGGCCGTGGCCCCGACCTCGGCCGTTCCTACGAGAGGTGGGAGGTCGGCCAGCCGGCGGGTCGGTCCGCGAGCACGGGAACGTTCCGCGCGCCTTCGAGACGTCGGCGAAGTTGACCCCGGCGGCGGTGACGCGGACCAGGACCTCGGCCTGGCCGGGGCTCGGCACCGGCGCGTCGATGATCAGACGCATGTCCCGCGGGCCGTTGAGGGTGGTCTGCTGCAGCGCACGCATAGTCGCGGGAACGCTCATCGGCGATCGGCCTTTCCTTCTCGGTGTGCATGAGAGAGACCGACCGGCCCGCCGCGCGGGCCGCGCCTCCCAACATGTAGACCTCGCGCCCCGCCGAAAGGAATCGGCCGAGACTTCGAGTACACCTGGAGGGGCTTCGCGGACGTCCAGGCGCTGCCGCCTTCCGAAGTTCAAGTAAACGTTAGTGTTTTTTAGACGGGCCGTGCGGCTTTTGGGCTACGGTCCTGACGTGGCTGAGGACCTCGGGCGAAGGTTGCTGGGCCGGTACCGGCTCATGGATCCACTGGGACGCGGCGGTATGGGCACCGTCTGGCGCGCGCATGACGAGCGGCTCGGCCGCCAGGTCGCGGTCAAGGAACTGCGGCTGCCCGAGGGTCTGGACGCCGAGGAGCGCGACGCGTGGACGGCGCGGGTCGACCGGGAGGCGCGGGCGGCGGCCCGGCTCCGGCACCCGGGCATCGTCACCGTCCACGACCTCGTCACGACCGATGACGGGCAACCTTGGATCATCATGGAACTGGTGCCCGGTCCGTCGTTGGCCGATGTGCTCGCCGAGCACGGTCCCCTTCCGCCGGACCGCGCCGCCGCGCTCGGCGCGGGGGTTCTGGACGCGTTGCGCGCGGCCCACCAGGCGGGCATCGTCCATCGCGACATCAAGCCCGCCAACGTGCTGCTGGAAGGTGACCGGGTCGTCCTGACCGACTTCGGCATCGCCGCCGTCGAGGGCGACGCGACCCTGACGCGTTCCGGCGCACTCCTCGGGACCCCCGCGTACATGTCCCCCGAGCAGGTCCGCGGCCTGCCCGCCGGGGCGGAGTCGGACCTGTGGTCGCTGGGGGCGACCTTGCACACCGCGGTGGAAGGCCGTCCGCCTTTCGCGGGCACCAGTCCCGGGGCCGTTCTCGTCGCCGTCGCGACCGAGGAGCCCGCTCCCGCTCCCCACGCCGGTCCCCTCGCACCTGTTCTGCAGGGCCTGATGCGCAAGAGCGCGGCCGAACGCATGCCGCTTGACCAGGCGCAGCGGATGCTGAACTCGCTCGCGTCCCGACCGGCCGGGCCCGCTCCCGCGCCGGTTGCCGGATCCGCGGGCGGCGCCGCACCACCGCCACCGGGCCAGGCCCCCTGGCCGCCGGCGCCTGAACCGGCGACGCGCGTGACGCGCCCGAGCGGACGCCACGGCCGCTGGCCGGGGTTCGTCATCGCAGGCGCGGCGGCACTGTTGATGATCGCGGTGCTGCTGCCCTGGCAGACGGTGACCGTCTCCATCGCGCAGTTCCCCCGCGACATGACGGCCACCTCCGCCGGAATCGATCTGGTCTGGGGACGGGTGACGCTGCTGTGCGCGGCGGCGGCCGCCGTGCTGGGCGTGCTCGGCGGCGTCCGGTCCAGGGGCCGGCTCGCGGCGACGGCGGCGGGGCCGGCGCTGGTCGGCCTGCTCATGCTGGCCACCGCGGCCGTCCTGCCCAAGATCAGGAAGCCGGCGGTCCCGGAACCGGGAACGCTGCCTCCGGCGCTGCACCAGATGGTGAAGGACCACACCGAGACCTCCGTGGGACTCGGGTGGAGCCGTCGGCCCCCATCCAGCTCGCCCCCATGGCGACGCCCTGGACGACGGCGCCGAAGACGGCACCGATGACGATCGAGATCACTCGGA
>NZ_JBEZJP010000183.1:0-14391 GCF_040653175.1 Actinomadura sp. NPDC048032 | reverse complement strand
TGAGCAGCGCCGACCCGGTCCGCCGGACCTCCTCGCGGTCGCCGCGCTCGGCGGGCCCGGCCAGCACCGGCACGACCATGCTCGCGAGCGCGCCGCCCGCGACGTTCTCGTAGATGCTGCTCGGGAGCTGCGTGGCGCTGAAGTACGCCTGGCTGAGGCACGAGGTGGTGACGGTCTGGGAGAAGGCGTAGGTGCGTCCGAACCCGGCGAGCCGCGCCAGCACGGTGATGACCGCGATGACGACGGCGGCGCCGGCCAGCCCGCCGGTCAGCCGGCGCATGCCCGGCCGCCGCCGGTCGGGCGGTGGCGCTTCGGATGGGGGCACGGTAGGCGAAGGCACGCTCGTCGAGATCTGCGGGGGGCGTCCGGCGGGCTAGGCGGGGTCGGCGACGCCGTCGCCCGCCGGGTCGGCCTGCGGCGGGACGGCCGGGCGGTACGCGTCCTCGGTGTCGGGCTTCCCGCTCTCCCGTTCCCCGGTCTCCCGCTCCGCCGCCTCGGCGGGGGCCGGGGCGGGGACGGCGGCCGGGCGGCGGCCGAGCATGTCGACGCGGTTCAGCACCGGGTTGCCCGCGATGACCTTGGTGAAGCTGACGAACTCGCTGGCGGCGTTCAGCCCGGCGATCCCGGCCAGGACGGCGAGCCGCGGCCCCCGGCCGAGGCGGGTCGCGGCGAGGCCGAGCAGCGCGCCGAGCGCGTTGGCGCCGGTGTCGCCGAGCATGGCGCGCTCGCCGAGGTCCTCGGGCAGCAGCGCGGCGGCGGCGCCGAGCGGCGCGGCGACCACGGCGGAGCCGGAGCGGGTCAGCGCCAGCGGCGTCCCGGCGATGAGGCCGACCTTCACGGCCCGCCCGGGGCGCAGGTCGAACAGGTTCATCAGGTTCGCGGAGCCGGCGATGAGGGCGCCGTTGACGAGGGTGTCGAACGCGCGGCCGGTGCGGGTCGGGGCGGGCGAGCCGGCGACGGCGGCGGCGGCCAGCCCGGTCGCGCCGATGCCGAGGATCTTCACCGCGCCGCTGGTCACCTCGCCGCGCGCGAGCGCGGTCAGGTGGCCCTTGAAGCCGCGGGAGGACGCCGACCCGGCGAGGTCGTCGTAGCCGCCGAGGGCGCCGGAACCGGCGCCGGCCAGCAGCGCGGCGGCGCGGACCCGGGCGGCGGCGCCGGGGGCGAGCAGCCCGGCCGCGGCGGCGCCCGCGACGAACGCGGGGCCCTCAAGCAGCGTGACCGGCTCGCCGCGGTGGTTGGTGCGGCCCCAGACCTGCTCGCCGGGCAGCCCGTTCAGGCCGGGCGGGCGACGCGTCAGCGCGGTGTAGGCGGCGCGGGCCGCCACCGCGCCGAGGCCTGCGCCGGTCGCCAGCCGCGTGCTCCTGGCGATGCCTCGTCTCATCAGGTCACCCGTTCTTCGCCGTGGGCGCGGGCGAGGGCAGGTAGCCGTTCGCGCCGGCGCCCGTGCCGTACTGCCCGGACTTGCCGCCGATCTCGTTTTGCAGCGCCAGGATCGTGACGACCTGGCCGGCCGCGGTGTCCACCACGTCGACGGTGGAGACCGAGTCGGCGGCGTCGGAGTCGCGCAGCGCCGCGATCAGCCCGCCCTCCTGCGCGGAGGTCGGCGGGCCACCGACGACGGTACCGCGCCCGGCGCCGTCGAGTGCGGAGGCCAGCGAGATCAGTGCCTTGTTGTCGTCGCCTCCGCCGGCGTAGGCGTAGGGGGCGGCGGGCGCGACCATGACGGCGAGGGTGGCGTGCTGTCCGGGCTTGCCGCTGGTGGTGACGTATCCGGCCTGCTTGAAGCCGTTGAGGACGGCGCCTCCGGCGGCGTCCTCGCGGCCGGACCTGGCGGGGTCCTTGGTGACGAGCGCGCCCGCGAGGACCGCGCCGGCCTTGCCGTAGGCGCCCGCGTTCTCCGGGAACTTCACGTCGTCGGCCTTGAGCTGCGTGGCGAGCTCGTCGACGGTGGTCTGCTGGTCGTCGTCGAGGAGTTTCTTCTGGATCGTGACGCGCCCGGTGACGGCGGCGCCCGAGTCCTTCGCCAACCGGCTGATCTGCTCGATGCTGTCGTTGCCGGCGCCGGGCGTCTCGATCAGCACCACGGACTGGCCCTTGAGCCGCTCGGCGACGATCTGCGGCGAGAGCGCCTGGGTGAACTGCTCCTCGCCGTCCAGCTGGCGCCGCAGGTCGCGCTGCGCGAGCCGGGCCTGCTGGGCCGTCTTGGCGGCCGAGTTGGCCTGCTGGCGCAGGGTGTCGCTCACCGAGTTGGACAGCGTGGTGGAGCCCAGCACGATGCCGAGCGCCAGCGCGAGGAAGATCGCGACGATGGAGACGAGGTGGTAGCGGAAATCGATCACGTGAAGAGTCCGGTCAGCCAGAAGAGGAAGGCGTGCCAGCGGTCGGCGAGCAGGGGACTGATGACGTCCCCCGCCGGGGACATGGCGACGGCGGTGACGATGGCGATGAACGCGCCGAGGACGAGGAACAGCAGCGACCAGGTGGAGATCCGGCTGCGGTAGAGCCTGCTGACGCCCTTGGCGTCGACGAGCTTGCTGCCGACGCGGAGCCGGGTGAGGAACGTGCTGGCCATGCCGGCGCGCCCCTTGTCGAAGAACTCCTCCATGTTCGCGTGCGTTCCCACCGCGACGATCAGGGTGGCCCCCTTGTCGTCGGCGAGGAGCATCGCGATGTCCTCGCTGGTGGCGGCGGCGGGGAACACCACGGCGTCCTTGCCGAGCTCGTGCACGCGCTTCAGGCCCGGCGCGCGGCCGTCCCGGTAGGCGTGCACGACGAGCTCGGCGCCGCAGGTGAGCGCGTCGTCGGAGACCGAGTCCATGTCCCCGACGATCATGTCGGGGCGGTAGCCGGCCTCCAGCAGCGCGTCGGCGCCGCCGTCCACCCCGATCAGCACGGGGCGGTACTCGCGGATGTAGGGGCGCAGGGTCGCGATGTCCTCGCGGTAGTGGTAGCCGCGCACGACGATCAGGGCGTGCCGCCCGGAGATCCGGGTGGCCACCTCGGGGACGCCGACGCCGTCGATGAGCAGGTCGCGCTCGCGCTTGACGTACTCCATCGTGTTGGCGACGAACGCCTCCAGCTGGGAGGCGAGACCGGCCTTGGCCTCGGTCAGCGCCTCCTCGATGGACTCGGCGGTCTGCTCGGTGCCCTTGGCGACGACCTCCTCGCCCCGGTGGACCGCGGGCCCCTCGACGCGGACCTGGTCGCCCTCCTGCAGCTTGCTGAAGATCTCCGGGCCGACGTCGTCGAGCAGCGGGATGCCGGCCTCGATGAGGATCTGCGGCCCGAGGTTCGGGTACCGGCCCGAGATGCTGGGCGCGACGTTGACGACGGCTCCGACCTCGCGCGACACCAGCGCCTCGGCGCTGACGCGGTCGAGGTCGACGTGGTCGATCACCGCGACCTCGCCGGGCTGCAGCCGCTTGGTCAGGTCCTTGGTGCGGCGGTCGAGCCGCACCGTGGCGCTGATCCCGGGCCGCCCGTCGTCGCGGCCGCGGCCCAGCGTGAGAACGCGCCGCGGCAGCCTCTGGGCCAGCCGGACGCGTCTCTCTGCGGTGGGTGACGACTCGTTCATCAACTGCCATCCTGCCAGAGCACGGGAGCGGACGCCGGAAACGCCGACACTCCAGGCGTGTCCGTTCGCGCACTCTCTGTAATCTTTGCCGGAGCGGGGGGCGGCCCGCCGCGGCGCCGGCGTGTCGACTGATCTGCGGGCCCGGCCGCCGCTAGCGCTCCTCGGCGGCCATGGCGAGCAGCTCCTCGGCGTGCGCGCGGCCGAGCTCGGAGTCCTCCAGGCCGGCCAGCATCCGCGACAGCTCCCGGACGCGGCCCTCCCGGTCCAGGGCGGTGACGCCGCTGCTGGTGACGGTTCCGTCGTCGGACTTCTCCACCAGCAGGTGCTGGTCGGCGAACGCGGCGACCTGCGGCAGGTGCGTGACGACTATCACCTGGGCGTTGCGGGCCAGCCGCGCCAGGCGCCGCCCGATCTCCACCGCGGCCTTGCCGCCGACGCCCGCGTCGACCTCGTCGAACACGAAGGTCGGGACGGGGTCGGCGCCCGCGAACACGACCTCGATCGCCAGCATCACGCGGGACAGCTCGCCGCCCGAGGCGCCCTTGTGCAGCGGTAGCGGCGGCGACCCCGGGTGCGGGGCGAGCCGGACCTCGACCTCGTCGACGCCGTGCGGGCCGTAGTCGCCGGTCGGGGTGACGGAGACGGCGACGCGGGCGTGCGGCATCGCCAGCGCGGTCAGCTCCTCGGTGACGGCCTCGGAGAACCGCTCGGCGGCGCGGGTGCGGACCGCGGTCAGCTCCGCGGCCTCGGCGGCGAGCCGCTCGGTGAGCTCGGCGTGCTCGGCGCGCAGCTCGTCGATGCGGTCGTCGTCGCCCTCCAGCTCCGCGAGGCGGGCGGCGGACCCGCGCGCCCACTCCAGGACCGCGGTGACCGTGCCTTCCGTCCCGCCGTACTTGCGGGTCAGGGCGGTCACCTCGGCGCGGCGCTCCTGGACGGCCGCGAGCCGCGCCGGGTCGGCGTCCACGGACTCGGCGTAGGACGCCAGGTCGGTGCCGACGTCGGCGACCAGGTAGCCCGCCTCGGCGAGCCGGTCGGCGAGCGCCGCGAGCTCGGGGTCGTGGTCGCGGACGGCGTCCAGCGCGTTGCGGGCCTGGCCGAGCAGGCCGGTCACGTTCGCGGCCTCGAACGCGGCGGCGGGGTCGCCGAGCAGGGCCTCGTGGGCGGTGTCGGCGGCGCCGCGCAGCGCGTCGGCGTGCCCGAGGCGCTCCTCCTCGGCGGCGAGGTCGGTGTCCTCGCCGTCCTTGGGGTCGACCTTCTCGATCTCCTCCAGGCCGAAGCGGAGCAGCTCGGCCTCCTGGGCCCGCTCGCGCGCCCGCGTGGTCAGCTCCTCCAGCAGCGCGCTGACCTGGCGGTGCCGCTGGTAGGCCTTGGTGTAGGCGCGCATCGGCTTGGTCAGCGCGCCGCCCGCGTACCGGTCGAGCGCGCCGCGCTGCCGCGCCGACTGCAGCAGGCGCTGCTGGTCGGACTGGCCGTGCACGGCGACCAGGTCGTCCGCCAGGGTGATCAGCACGCTGACGGGGACGGACCGGCCGCCGAGGAACGCGCGGGAGCGGCCCTCCGCCGACACCGAGCGCGTGACGATCAGGGCGCCGTCGTCCAGCTCGCCGCCGGCGTCCTCGACCCGCTCGACCACGCGGCCGCCGGGATCGACGACGATCCGGCCCTCCACCGTGGCGCGTCCCGCGCCGGGCCTGACCCGCTGCGGGTCGGCTCGGCCGCCGAACATCAGCCCGAGGCTGGTGACCACCATGGTCTTGCCCGCCCCGGTCTCCCCCGTCACCACGTTGAAGCCCGGCGACAGATCGAGCACGGCCTCGTCGATCACACCGAGGCCCTGGATCCGCACCTCATCGACCATCGGACGCACCAGCGTCACAACCCTCCGCAACCAGATCCCCGATCAGCGCCTGTGGAGATTATCCCCTCTGCCCGCCCGCCGCCTCCCCGTCCGCCCCCGGGGGCGCGCTCTGCGGCGGGAAGCCGGGGCCCGGGTAGCCGGCGATGCCGCCGGCCGCCGGGGCGTCCCCGACCTGGGAGTCCCCGAGCGGCGGGGACGGCCGGGACGGCTGGCGGACCCGCCCGCGCCAGCCCGTCACGGGCAGCCCGAACTTGGTGACCAGCCGGTCGGTGAACGGGGTGAGGTGCAGCCGCGCGAGCCGCACCGGCTCGGCGCCGCGGCGGACCTCCACCCGCGCGCCGGGCGGGAGGTCGAGCGTGCGGCGCCCGTCGCACCACAGCACCGCGCGGGGCGTGTCGGGCAGTACCTCCACCGCGACCGACGAGCGCGGCGAGACCACCAGCGGCCGTGCGAACAGCGAGTGCGCGCTGAGTGGCACGACGAGCATCGCCTCCACCTCCGGCCACACGACCGGGCCCCCGGCGGAGAACGCGTACGCGGTGGAGCCGGTCGGGGTGGCGCACACCACACCGTCGCAGCCCCAGTTGGACAGCGGCCGGCCGTCGATCTCGGCGACGACCTCCAGCATCCGCTCCCGCTCGGCCTTCTCGATGCTGGCCTCGTTGAGCGCCCACGTCGTGCCGAGGACGGTGCCGTTGCGGCGGGCGGTGACGTCGACGGTCATGCGCTCCTCGACGTCGTAGCGGCGGGTCACGACCCGGTCGACGGTGGCGGCGAGGTCCTCGCGCTCGGCCTCGGCGAGGAACCCGACGTGGCCGAGGTTGACCCCGAGCAGCGGCGTGCCGGAGCTGCGGGTGAGGTCGGCGGCGCGCAGCAGCGTCCCGTCGCCGCCGAGGACCATGACGACCTCGGCGTCGTCGGCGGCCGCGGCGGTGCTCGGCATCACCTCCACGCCCGCGCAGCCGATGTCGTCGGCCTCGCCGTCCAGGACCCGCACGCAGATCCCGGCCTCGCTGAGCCGCTCGATGACCAGCTGCGCGCTGCGGACCGCCTCGGGCCGCCCGGTGTGCGCCACGACCAGCACCGACCTTGTGCTCATGCTCTCGCCCCACTCCCCGACGCGCTCCGGCGTGCGGACGGCTGGACGAACGCCCCCGCGCGGGACGTTCCCGGTTTCGACGCCCTCTGTACGCGCGGTGCGCCCTGTACGCGCGGTGCGACGCTCACTGCGGACCCTCCGCGATCGCCTTCGCCAGGGCCTCCTCCTCCAGCGGCGGGGCGCCCGCGCGCAGCCACAGGAAGTACTCCACGTTGCCGGACGGCCCCGGCAGCGGGCTCGCGGCCACCCCGAGGACGCCGAGGCCGAGCGTCGCCGCGTGCTCCGCCACGCCGCGCACCGCATCGGCGCGCAGCAGCGGGTCGCGGACGACCCCGCCCGCGCCGACCCGGTCCTTGCCCACTTCGAACTGCGGCTTCACCATGACCGCGTAGTCGGCCTCGGGGGTCGCGCACCGCCGGACCGGCCCGAGGACGAGCTTGAGCGAGATGAACGACAGGTCGCCGACGACGAGGCTCGGCGGCGCGCCGTCGAGCATCCCCGGCTCCAGGTCGCGGATGTTGACCCGCTCCAGGACGGTGACCCGGTCGTCGGTCCGCAGCGACCAGGCGATCTGCCCGTACCCGACGTCGACCGCGTACACGTGCTGCGCGCCGGCGCGCAGCAGGACGTCGGTGAACCCGCCGGTGGAGGCGCCCGCGTCCAGGCAGACCCGGCCCCGGGCGTCCAGGCCCGCGAAGGCCTCCAGCGCTCCGGCGAGCTTGTGCCCGCCGCGCGAGACGTACTCCGGGCCGCCGCCGTCCTCGGCCACGACGATCGCGGCCGCGGCCTCGACCTGGGTGGCCGCCTTCGCCGCGGTCTGCCCGCCGACGCGGACCCGGCCGTCGCCGATCAGCTGCCCTGCCTGCTCCCGCGACCGGGCCAGCCCGCGGCGCACCAGTTCGGCGTCCAGGCGTCGCCGGCTACTCACGGGGGCGCAGCGCGTCGGGGAAGGCGGGCCGGGGCGGCGCGGGCCGCTCGTCCTGCCCGGCGGCGGCGAGGAGCTCCTGGAGCCGCTGGTGGACGTCCTCGAAGACCTCCACGTGCGCGGCGACGGGCCGCCCGCCGAGCTCGCCGAGGAGGGCGACGGCGGCGTCCACGCGCGGGTCGCCGGTCGGGTCGGGCGGCGGCGCGGCCGGGAACTCCGGCTCCTCCGCGGCCTCGTCGGACATCACGTTTACCTCCCAGTGCTCCCGGAGCGCACGCGACGAGTCGCCTCCGGCTCACCATGAACGCTACCGTCCCTGAACGACATCGATGCCGGACGAACGGGGAACGGCCTGACCATGGCGAACGAGGAGGAGTGCCGTGCGGCGCTGGAGCGCGTCGCCGCGCGCCTGGCCGAGGTGGACGCCGACCGGCTCGCCGAGCACGTCGTCGAGCGCACGATCAGCTGCCGGGTCGCGGACCTCGGCGTGGCCTTCCGCAGCCGGCTGCACGGGGGCGGCCTCGACCCGTTCGAGCTGGACGAGGACCCCGGGGCCGCGCAGGTGCGCCTGACCGTGGACAGCGACGACCTCGTCGCGATGGCCTTCGACGAGCTGAACCCGGCCAAGGCGTGGAGCGCCGGCCGCCTGAAGATCGAGGCGAGCATCTTCGACCTCCTGCGGCTGCGCAAGCTCCTCTGAGCGGGGTCCGGCCCGCCCTCCAGCCCCCCGGTCCGGGGCCCGGTCCTCAGAGCGAGAGCGTCTCCAGGGCCGCGGTGAGGGCCTCCGAAGGCGGCGGCTCCTCGGTCTCCCAGGCGGCGGACGCGAGGGCGCGGAGGCCGTCGTAGGGGTCGCCGGATCCGCTGAGGGCGAACGCGTCGCCGTCGCGGCGCGCGGTCCAGCCCCCGCACCGGTGCGCGCCGTCCTCCCTGACGGTCTCCGGGTGCGGGACGAGGAGACCGGACAGGTCGGGCGCGAGGTAGGTGGGGCGCCGGTGGGGCGGGGCGGTGAGCGCCTGGAGGTGGCCGGTGACGCCGGTGAAGACCAGGAGGCTGTCGGCGCCGCCGTTGTAGGCGCCTTCGATGTCGGTGTCGAGGCGGTCGCCGACCACCAGCGGGCGCTCGGCGCCGGTGCGCAGGATCGACTCCTGGTGCAGCGGGCGCTCGGGCTTGCCGGTGACGATCGGCTCCACGCCGGTGGCACCGCTGATCACGCGGAGGAGGGCCCCGTTGCCGGGGTGGGGAGGGCCCTCGCCCCCGGGGATGGTCAGGTCGCCGTTGGAACCGACGAACAGCGCGCCCAGGGCGACCGCCTGGGCGCCTTCGGACAGCAGCCCGTAGCCGAGGTCGGGGTGGTAGCCCTGCACGACGGCGGGGGGACGCCCGGCCGCCGTCGACACCGGCCGCAGGCCCCGCTGGTAGAGGGCGTGGCGCAGCCCCATGCCGCCCACCACGAGCACCTCCGACCCGGCGGGCAGGCGTTCGGCGAGCAGCCGGGCGGCGGCCTGCGCGGAGGTCACCACGTCCGACGCCTCGGCGGGGACGCCGACCTCGGTGAGCAGCGCCGCCACCGCCGACGGCGTCCGCGACGCGTTGTTGGTCACGAACGCCAGCCGCTGCCCCGCCGCGCGCGCCTTGGCGAGCGACTCCGCCGCGGCGGGGACGGGCCGGCGGCCGACGTAGACGACCCCGTCCAGGTCGAGCAGGGCGACGTCGTACGCCTCGCTCAGGGGACGGTCGCTGCCTTTCATCGCGCTCCTCATGCCTGCGATCGTACGGGGGTTGTTACCAACGGGTAAGGGGCGGGTCAGCGCCGGGCCGCGAGAGTGGCCCTGGCGTGCCGCAACGCCCGCGCGTAGTCCGCGTTCTCCGGGCGCATGGCCGCGGCGAGCGCGAGATGCTCGACGGCGGCCTCGAAGTCGCCCATCCGGCTGAGCGACAGCCCGAGCCCGAACCGCGCGTAGTCCTCGGCGGGCTCCGCCTCCACGATCCCGCGGAAGCTCTCGGCGGCCGCGCCGAACTGCCGCGCCCCGAACTGGGCGCGGGCGAGCGCCTCGCGGATGCTGTGCGACTGCGGCTCGGCCTCGGCCGCCCTGGCCAGCAGCTGCAGCGCCGCCGCGGCGCTGCCCGCCCGCAGCAGCTCCAGGCCCCGCGTGTACCACTCGTAGACCCCGCCCTGCGGCGAGTCCGCATGCTCGCCCGGGTCGGCGCCTGGGGAATCCTCCGGCCGTCCGGGTCCTTGAGTACTCATGTGGACCTCCCCTCGGACATCGATCACTACGACCGTACCCGCCGCGGCGCCGGACGCCCTCCGCTGAATAGCATGCCCAGCGTGGACGACGACCTCTCCTCCGGTCTCGACCCGGAGGAGTTCAGCGCATGCGTCTTCGGGACGGCCGCGCCGCGCACGGGCGCGGGCCTGGAGCTGTCCCCGTTCCGCGGCGTCCGCTTCGTCCCCGAGGTGGCCGGCGACCCGGCGTCGGTGACCATGCCGCCCTACGACCTGATCGACGAGGCGGCGGCGCTGCGGCTGCTCGCGGAGGGCGGCCACAACATCATCAGGCTCAACCTCCCCCGCGCCGCCGGGGAGACCTACGACGCCGCCGGGCGGCGGCTGCGCCGCTGGCTGGACCGCGGCGCGCTCGCCGTCGACCCCGAACCGGCCCTGTACGTCTACGAGGCGGCCCGCGGCGGGACCGTCCTGCAGCGCGGGCTGATCGGCGGCCTCGGGCTCCGCGCGGAGTCCGACGGCGTCGTGCTGCCGCACGAGAACGTCTTCCCCGGCCCGGTCCGCGACCGGCTCGCCCTGATGGCGGCGGCGAACGCCAACCTGGAGCCGATCTTCCTGGTGTACGAGGGCGGCGGGGACGCCGCCGACGTCGTCGACGGAGCCGCGGCCGGTGCCCCGCTGATGGAGTTCGACGCCGACGACGGGCTCACCCACCGCCTGTGGCGCGTCACCGACCCGGACCTGCACGCGCGGGTGGCCGCCGACCTGCGCGGCAAGCAGGCGCTCATCGCGGACGGCCACCACCGCTACGCCACCTACCGCGCGCTCCAGGCGCGCCGCCACGCGGCGGGCGACGGCCCCGGCCCCTGGGACTCCGGGCTGGCGCTGCTGGTCGACTCGACGCGCTACCCGCCGCACCTGGGCGCCATCCACCGCGTGCTCCCCGGGCTCCGCCCGGACGCAGCGCTGGACAAGGCCGGCCAGGTCTTCACCGTGACCGGCTTCGCGGCCGAGGACGCGGCTCTGGACGCGCTCGCCCGCGCCGAGGGCCCCGCCTTCCTCCTCGGCGGCGGCGACTCCCTGCACCTGCTCACCGGCCCCGATCCGGACGCCCTGCGCGAGGCCATGCCGTCCGAGCACTCCCCCCGCTGGCGCGCGCTCGACACCGCCGTCCTCGACCATCTGCTGATCGGCGGGGTGTGGGGCGTCCCGGAGAACGAGAACGCGATCGAGGTGGTGCACGACGACCCGTCCGCGGCCATCGCCCGCGCCCGGCGCAGCGGGGGGACGGCCGTGATCCTGAACCCCCTCAGGGTCGAGGACGTGCTCGCGGTCGCGGGCGGCGGCGAGCGCGTGCCGCGCAAGTCCACCTCGTTCGGTCCCAAGCCCCGCACCGGCCTCGTCCTGCGCCTTCTCGACCGGGACGGCCCGCAGGAGCCATGATCGGGGGATGGACACCACGACCGCGATCACGCCGCTCGGCGGGGACGTCTACGAGATCGACACGCGGATGGCCGGCTACACCGGCATCACCGCCGGGTACCTGATCCTGTCCGACCGGCCCTGCCTGGTGGAGCCGGGCACGTCCGGCTCGGCTCCCGTCGTCCAGGCCGCGCTGAGCGAGCTGGGCGTGGGTCCGGACGACCTGGCGAGCGTGGTCGTGACGCACATCCACCTCGACCACGCGGGCGGCGTCGGCGACATCGCCGGCATGTACCCGCGCGCGGAGGTCGTCGTCCACGAGAAGGGCGCCCGGCACCTGGCGGACCCGTCCCGCCTCATGCGCAGCGCCCGCATGGTCTACGGGGACGGTCTCGACACCCTGTTCGGCGAGCTGAAGCCCACGGACGCGGCGCGGATCCGCGCCGTCGAGGACACCGGCGCGGTCGACCTCGGCGGCGGGCGGCGGCTGGAGTCGCACTACTCCCCCGGCCACGCCAAGCACCACGTCGGGCTGGTCGACTCGCGGACCGGCGACCTCTACGTGGGCGACGCCGCCGGGATCTACATCCCGGAGACGGCGGACGTGCGGCCCGCCACGCCGCCCCCGGACTTCGACCTCGACACGGCGCTGGAGTCGATCGGCCGGTTCCGGTCGCTGGGCCCTGAGCGGCTGCTGTTCGCGCACTACGGGCCCGTGCGGGAGGTCGAGGAGACGCTGGAGCGCTCGGCGGAGGAGCTGCGGATCTGGGTGGACGCCGTCAAGGACGCCCGCGACCAGGGCCTGGACCTCGACCACGCCGTCGCGATGGTCGTCGACCGCACCAGGGACCGGTACGCGTCCATGAGCGAAGACGTCGATCCGGAACTGGCCGCCAAGTACGAGATCCTCAACAGCGCCGAGAGCAACGTCGCCGGCATCATGCACGCCCTCGGCCGGCACGCCTAGGGCCCGTCAGCGGCGGAAGGGGCCGGTCACCTCGAAGGTGTAGCCGTCCGTGCCCGCGACGAACCCGCTCTTGCCGCGCTGGGACGAGAAGTACAGGCGCGACCCGTCGGGGCTGAACGCCGTCCCGGTGATCTCCGACTCGTCGTGGCCGAGCACGCGCAGGAACGGCGTCACGATCCCCTCGGCGGTGATGAGGTTGATCTCCATGTTGTCGCCGTCCTCGGCGACGTAGAGGTCGCCGGACGCCGTGGCGGTCACCGCGTCGACCCCGTGCAGGGGCGCCTCGCCGCCGGTGACGAGGTCGTCGTCGTAGGCGATGTCCAGCCGCGCGACGGCCGCGTCGTACGCCCAGACGCGGTTGTCGCCCTTGGTGGTGAAGTAGCAGACGCCGCGCGTGTAGTAGCAGCCCTCACCGCCGTGGAAGCGCATGGCGCCGTCCACCTGGTCCCGGGTCGGTGTGAGCCACACCTGCGGGTTCGGCACCTTCGCCCACTGGACGGGGCCCGTCCCGGAGCCGACGAGCACTTCGAGCGTGCCGGACGACAGGTCGCCCCAGGTCTGCGGCCGGAACCGGTAGAAGCAGCCGTCCGACTGGTCCTCGGTGAGGTAGACGACCTTGCGCTCGGGGTCGGACGCCGCCGCCTCGTGCTTGAAGCGGCCCAGCGCCGGGCGGGACACCGCCCCCTTCTGCCCGCGCGGGTCCGTCTCGTGGACGAGGCCGAGGTCGTGCTCCTCGCACGACAGCCACGTCCCCCACGGCGTCGCCCCTCCGGAGCAGTTCAGCGAGGTGCCGTTCAGGATCCGGTACGCCGACGTGACCTTCCCGGAGGCGTCGAACCGCATCGCCGAGACCCCGCCGACGGCGGGCACCTCCGAGTTGCTGACGTAGATCCAACCGTCCCCGTCGCGGAAGCACGCGCCCCCGTCGGGGGCCGGATGCCACGTGTACCTCGTCCCTTCGACGCGCTGGAGCGAGCGCGCCACGACCCGGCTGGTGAAGCCCTGCGGCAACAGCACCCCGTTGCCGTCCGCGGACAGCAGCGGCCCGTACGGGCTCGGTCCGGGCTGCGCGGGCCCCGATGCGAAGGCCCGCTGCCACAGGGCGCCGGAGAAGGCGGTCGTCCCGCCCGCGATGGCGGCGGCGCGCAGGAACGTACGTCGGTCCAGGGGCATGGCAACTCCAAAGAGTCGGTCTCCGCCGGACGTGTCCGGCGGCCCCCCGAACAGCGCGGTCCCGTGAATATCCGGGAAACCTACCCGCCAGTCAAGTAGCGGAGGTCAGTCCGCCTGCGGCCGCTCCTCGTCGACCTGCTTCGGCTCCAGGAAGACCGCCGGAGCCTCGGGCGCGCCCTCGTCCGGCGCGTCCTGCGCCTCGGGCTCGGCGGCCCGGAACGCGATGTCGGTCGCCGACGCCTCGACGGGCTCCGGCTCCTCCGTCTCGGCGGGCTCCGGCTCCTCCGTCTCGGCGGGCTCCGGCTCCTCCGTCTCCGCGGGCTCCGGTTCCTCCGCCTCGGCGGCATCCTCCACCGGCGCCCCGGCGGGTGCCTCCGTCAGGACGTCGCCGGCGTCCTCTTCCTCTTCCGTGTCGAGGATCTCGAGGCCTTCGAGCTCGGCGTACCGTTCGGCCGCGTCGGTGTCGCCGTCGCGGTCGGCCGCGGCGGCCCGCGCGAACCAGTCGGACGCCTCCTCCTCGCGCCCCGCCTCGACCAGTGCGTCGGCGTAGGCGTAGAACAGCCGCACCGACCACGGCCGCAGCCGCCGGTCGCGCAGCTCCGGAATCTGCAGGGTCACGACGGCCGCGTCGTGCTGGCCCATGTCGCGCCGCACGCCCGACTCCACGATGCGCAGCTCCACGCGCTCCGCCGGGTCGAGCTTCTCCGCCTCCGGCGACTTGATCACGTCGAGGGCGCGTTCGGGCCGCCCGAGACCGCGCTCGCAGTCGGCCATGACGGCCAGGTAGGAGGAGTCACCGGCGCCCAGCCGCCGCGCGGCCCGCAGCTCGGCCAGCGCCTCCGCCCACTCCTCCGCGTGGTAGGCCGCGATCCCGGCGGCCTCCCGCACGATGCCGACGCGGGACGCGAGCCGCCGCGCCGCCTTCGCGTGCCGGTAGGCCTGCTCGGGCTCGTCCTCGGCGAGGCGGCCCGCCATCACCAGGTGCCGCGCGACCTTCACCGCGAGGTCCTTCGGCAGCGTGCGCAGCTCCTCGCGCGCCTCCACGTCCAGTTCGTCGCCGGTGACGTCCTCGGGCAGCAGCGGATCGTCATGCTTCGGCGCGGGACGCTCACGCTCCTCGTACCGCGCCGGCCGGTCTCCGCGGTC
>NZ_JBEZJP010000182.1:0-14410 GCF_040653175.1 Actinomadura sp. NPDC048032 | reverse complement strand
AGCTCCCGCGAGGCGGGGACGTCGACGCTCATCGTTCTCCTTCGATTACGGCAAGGTCACGAATACGCACAGCACGACCGTATCCGAGCCCCGCGAGGCGTCCGGGCGGGCCCTTTGTTACAGGGCCCCCGGCTCGGGCAGTGGGTCCCTGTGCCGGATCCAGCATCGCCGTCATGGGGAATGAGCATGAACTACAAGATCGATAAGGGCACGGTCGTCGTGGTGACGGGAGCCTCCGGCGGCATCGGGCGCGCCGCCGCCGAGGCGTTCGCGCGCCGCGGGGCCCAGGTCGCCCTCCTGGCCCGCGGGGACGAGGGGCTGGAGGGGGCCGCCGCCGACGTCGAGGCCGCCGGCGGGCGCGCGCTGCCGATCAGCGTGGACGTGGCCGACCCCGGCGCGGTGGACGAGGCGGCCGAGCGCGCCGAGAGGGAGCTCGGGCCGATCGCCGTGTGGGTCAACGTGGCGTTCTCCTCGGTGTTCGCGCCGTTCTGGGAGATCGAGCCGGAGGAGTTCAGGCGCACCACCGAGGTCACCTACCTCGGCTACGCCAACGGGACCCGGGCCGCGCTGCGGCGGATGATGCCGCGCGACCGCGGCGTGATCGTCCAGTGCGGGTCGGCGCTGGCCTACCGGGGCATCCCCCTCCAGAGCGCGTACTGCGGCTCCAAGCACGCCGTCCAGGGGCTGCACGACTCGCTGCGGGCGGAGCTGATGCACGAGCGCAGCGGCGTGAAGCTCACGATGGTGCAGATGCCCGCGGTCAACACGCCCCAGTTCGACTGGGTGCTGAACCGGATGCCGCGCCGCCCGCAGCCCGTCCCGCCCATCTACCAGCCGGAGATCGCGGCGGACGCGCTCGTCTACGCCGCCGAGCATCCCCGGCGCCGGGAGTACTGGGTCGGGGGCAGCACGGTCGGCACGATCCTCGCCGACAAGTTCGCCACGGGGCTGCTGGACCGCTACCTGGCCCGGACGGGCTTCAAGTCCCAGCAGACCGAGAAGCGCACGCGTCCGGACCAGCCGGCGAACCTGTGGGAGCCGGCGGACGGGACCCCGGGCGGCGACCACGGCAGCCACGGGCGGTTCGACGAGCAGGCGCACGCGCGGAGCCCGCAGATGTGGGCGGGGCGCCACAAGTACCTGGTGGGCGCCGCGACGGCCGGCGCCGCCGCGGGCGCCGCCGCGGGCGCGGCGCGGCTCCTGCGGCGATGACGCACGACCGACGACGAAGGGGAGAGCGATGGCGCAGCAAGTGGCCGACTACGTCCTCCAGCGGCTGACCGAGTGGGGCGTGAAGCGCGTCTACGGGTACCCGGGCGACGGCATCAACGGACTGCTCGGCGCGTTCGACCGCGCGGAGGGCGAGCCGGAGTTCATCCAGACGCGGCACGAGGAGATGGCCGCGTTCATGGCCTGCGGGCACGCGAAGTTCACCGGCGAGGTCGGCGTCTGCGCGGCGACGTCCGGGCCGGGCGCGATCCACCTGCTGAACGGCCTGTACGACGCGAAGCTCGACCACCAGCCGGTCGTGGCGATCGTCGGGCAGCAGAAGCGCCTGGCGCAGGGCGCGCACTACCAGCAGGAGGTCAACCTGGAGAACCTGTTCTCCGACGTGTCGGAGTTCTGCCAGATCGTCATGCATCCCGGCCAGATGCGGCACGTCATCGACCGGGCGTTCAAGACGGCCCTGACCACCCGCGGCGTCTCGACGATCATCATCCCCGAGGACGTCCAGGAGGCCGGCGCGGTGCCGTCGCCGCCCAAGGAGCACGGCTCGGTGTACTCCAGCGTGGGCTGGAGCAGGCCCCGCGTCCTGCCCGACCCCGAGGAGCTGCGCAAGGCCGCCGGCGTCCTCAACGAGGGCGCGAAGGTCGCGATGCTGATCGGCCAGGGCGCCGCCGGCGCCGAGGCCGAGGTGATCGAGACGGCCGAGCTGCTCGGCGCGGGCATCGCCAAGGCGCTGCTCGGCCGCGAGGTGGTCCCGGACGACCTGCCGTTCGTCACCGGCCCCATCGGCCTGCTCGGCTCCAAGGCCAGCGACGAGATGATGATGAACTGCGACGTGCTGTTCATGATCGGCACGAGCTTCCCGTACGCCGAGTGGCTGCCGGACGAGGGCAGTTGCAGGGGCGTCGAGATCGACATCGACGGGAGCATGATCGGCATCCGCTACCCGATGGACGCGCACGTCGTCGGGGACGCCAAGGAGACGCTGCGGGAGCTGATCCCGCTGCTGCGCCGGAAGGAGGACCGCTCCTGGCGCGAGGAGATCGAGGAGAACGTCCGCGCCTGGAACACCGTCATGGAGAAGCGGGCGGGGCAGAGCTTCGAGGGGAAGGTCAACCCGCAGGCCGTCGCGCACGAGCTGTCGCCGCTGCTGCCGGACGGCGCGATCCTCACCGCCGACTCCGGCTCGGCCACCAACTGGTGGGCCCGCCACATCAAGCTCCGCGACGGGATGAGGGCCTCCCTGTCGGGCACCCTCGCCACGATGGGCCCCGGCGTCCCGTACGCCATCGCGGCCCGGTTCGCCTACCCCGACCGCCCGGTGATCTGCTTCGTGGGCGACGGCGCGTTCCAGATGAACGGCATGAACGAGATGCTGACCGTGAAGCGGTACGCCGACCGGATGGCCGGCCCGGCGCCGCTGATCTTCGCCGTGTTCAACAACCAGGACCTCAACCAGGTCACCTGGGAGCAGCGCGCGATGGGCGGCGACCCGAAGTACGAGGGCTCGCAGAGCATCCCCGACTTCCCGTACTCCGAGTACGCCGAGCTCTGCGGGCTCAAGGGCGTCTACTGCGACGACCCCGGGAAGGTCGCCGACGCCTGGCGCGAGGCCCTGGCGAGCGACCGTCCCGTCGTCCTGGAGTTCGTGGTCGACGACGAGATCGCCCCGATCCCGCCGCACATCATGAAGGACCAGGCCAAGAAGGCCGTCAAGGCGGGCCTCAGGGACCCGCAGAAGCTCGGCATCGCGGCCCGCGGCTTCCGGCAGAAGCTCACCGACATGTACGAGAACATGCCGGGGCGGAAGCATGACTGACCGGCGTCCGGGGCGGAGCGCCAGCGGAGCGGAGGACGACGGTCAGTCCCCTTCGGGGGTGTGGGGGTCGCCCCCCACAATGACTAGCTGACGGGAGCGGAGGAGCGCGCGTCGCCGAACGACGGTCAGAGTTCGGCTTCGGCGTAGTCCTCGGGGGAGAACTCGATCCGGGGCTGGGACCGCTCCAGGAGGTCGAACGCCTCGGGGACCGAGCTCGTCCAGCCGACGGCGTCCCAGATCTTGGGGCGGGCGAAGCCCTGCTCGGTGAGGCCCGTCATCAGCTCGCGCAGCGGCTCGTAGACGCCGGTCGGGTCGAGGATGACGATGGGCTTGTCGTGCATGGACAGGACGCGGGCGGTCCACACCTCGAACAGCTCCTCCAGCGTGCCGATGCCGCCGGGCAGGACGAGGAACGCGTCGCTGCGCCGGTCCATCTCGCCCTTGCGGGCCCGCATGTCCGGGGTGACGATCAGCTCGTCGTTGTCCTCGTCGGAGATCTCGACGTTGACCAGCCCCTCGGGGATCACGCCGACCGTGCGGGCGCCGCCGGCCCGCGCGGCGCGGGCGACGGCGCCCATGCACGAGACCTGGGCGCCGCCGCTGACGAGGCTGTGGCCGCGCCGGGCCAGCTCGGCGCCGGCCTCGGCGGCGAGGTCGACGTAACGACGGTCGATCTTGCCGCTGGACGAGCAGAACACGCAGACGGCGAGGGGGTTCCGGGAAGTCACCCGGCCAATCTAACGGCTCGGGTCCGGGGAGGCCCGCCGATTATCCGGCGCCGGGGTCACGCCGTGGAGAGGTCGCGGCGGCGGAAGCCGAGGAGGCCGAGGGCGGACAGGACGGCCGCGATCGCCAGCAGCCAGAGCAGCGGCGCGGCGGTGACGTCGTGCCCCGGCAGTTTCGGGACGTGGGTGAACGGCGAGACGTCCAGGGCCCACTGGCTCAGGTCGAGCCCGGCTCCGAAGAGCGTCACGACCGCGAAGACCCCGACCGCGGCCCAGGCGCCGCCGGTGAACCTCGGCGCGAGGCCGAACAGCGCGAGCGCGATCGCCCCGACCAGCCACACGGCGGGAAGCTGCGCGAGCGCGGCGAGCAGGACGCGCGGGACCTCGCGGCCGGGGTCGCCGGTGTCGAGGCCGTGCGCCAGCCCGGCGGCCAGGCCCGCGACGCCGAGCCCCGCGACCGGGCCGAGCAGCGCGAAGGCCAGGTGGCCGGATGCCCACCGCAGCCGCCCGACGGGGGTGGCGAGCACCGGTTCGGCGCGCTGGCCCGTCTCCTCGGTGCGCAGCCGCAGCGTGGCCGAGACCGCGTAGGCGGCGGCGATCAGGCCGAGCATGCTCATGATCGAGGCGAAGTAGGCGTCGGTGATCCCGCCCTGCCCGCCGAGCCGGGTGAAGATCTTCTCCAGCTCGGGGTTGTCCTTGACCATGTCGCCGACGCCGCCCGCCACCGCGCCGTACACGACGCCGAGCGCGGCGAACCCGGCGAGCCAGCCGGAGAGGGCGCGGCTCTGGAGCCGCCAGCCGAGGCCGAGGGCCCCCGAGAGCAGGCGCGGGGCGTCCGCGGGGCCGAGCCTGGGCGGCAGCACGCCCGCGCCCACGTCCCTGCGCGCCGACAGCGCGCCCGCGGCGGCGACCAGGGCGGCCGTGAGCGCGACGACCGGCAGGAGCGTCCACCAGCGCTCCCCGCCGTAGGCGCGCAGGCGGTTCTCCCATCCGAGCGGGGACAGCCAGCCCAGCCACGACAGCCCGTTGCCGGCGCCGCCGACGTCGGCGGCCATCCGGACCACGAACGCGGCGCCGACGGCGGCGATCGCCATGCCCCTGGCGGCGCCCGCGCCCTCGCTGAGCTGGGCGGTGACGCCCGCGAGGGCGGCGAAGACGCATCCCGCGGCGGCCAGTTGCAGGCCGAACGCCAGCGAGCCCGCGAGCGGCAGGCCCTGCGCCGCCATGCCCGCGGTCAGCAGGGCGGCGAGGACGAGGTTCGCCGCCATCGTCACGGCCAGCGCGGCGGCCAGGCCGGCGCCGCGCCCGGTGACGGTGGCGCCGAGCAGCTCGCGGCGGCCCGCCTCCTCCTCGGTCCGGGTGTGCCGGACGACGGTGAGCACGCTGATCAGGGCCACGACCACCGGGATGAAACCGGAGCGCTGGGCGACGATCGCGCCGAGGTTCGTGTCGTACAGCGGCCCGTACAGGGCGAGGAACGTCGGGTTGTTCCCCGTGGTCTGCGCGTACTTGAGGCGCTCGGCGGCCGTCGGGTAGAGGCTGTCGGTGGCCGCCACGAAGTTGATCGGGATCAGCGCCAGCACGATCACCCAGGACGGCAGCAGGAACCGGTCGCGGCGCAGGATCAGCCTGATCAGTCCGCCGGTCCCGGTGAGCGACCGCAGGGGCGTGGCGCGGGACGGCGCGGCCGCCCGCGCTTCGCGGACCGCCGCGCTCATCGCGCGGCCTCCGATGCGAGCTCGTCCTTGTAGTGGCGCAGGAACAGCTCCTCCAGGGTCGGCGGGCGGCTGCTCAGGCTCCGCACGCCGACCTCGGTGAGCTGCCGCAGCGCCGCGTCCAGTTCGGGGGTGTCCACCTCGAAGCGGATCTTGTTGCCGTCGATGCGGACGTCGTGGGCGCCGGGCAGCGGCAGGCCGTCCGGCGGCGACGCCAGCTCCGCGTCGATGGACGTCCGGGTCAGGTGCCGCAGCTCGTCCAGCGTCCCCGACTCCACCGCGACGCCCTTGCGGATGATCGTCACCCGGTCGCAGAGCGCCTCGACCTCGGACAGGATGTGGCTGGACAGCAGCACGGTGCGGCCGTCGCGGCGCTCCTCCCGGACGCACTCCTGGAACACCTCCTCCATGAGGGGGTCCAGCCCGGAGGTGGGCTCGTCGAGCAGCAGCAGCTCGGCGTCGGAGGCGAGCGCGGCGATGAGCCCGACCTTCTGCCGGTTGCCCTTGGAGTAGGCGCGGCCCTTCTTGCGCGGGTCGAGCTCGAACCGGTCGAGCAGCTCGGCCTTGCGGCGCGCGTTCACGCCGCCGCGCATCCGGCCGAGCAGGTCGATCACCTCGCCGCCGGACAGGTTCGGCCACAGCGTCACGTCGCCGGGGACGTAGGCGAGCCGGCGGTGCAGTTCGGTCGCGTCCCGCCACGGGTCGCCGCCGAGCAGGCGGGCGGTGCCGCCGTCGGCGCGCAGCAGGCCGAGCAGGACGCGGATGGTGGTGGACTTCCCGGCGCCGTTCGGGCCGAGGAAGCCGTGCACCTCTCCGGGCCGGACGGTCAGGTCCAGGCCGTCCAGCGCGCGGGTCGGGCCGAACTTCTTGACCAGGCCGGAGAGGGCTATGGGGGGCGTGTTCGTGGTCACCGGTCCTCCTCGTCGAGGGGTCGCCCGCCGGGGGCGGGCAGGTTCTTCAGGGCGGCGCGCGCCTGCGCCACCAGCTCGGGCGACAGGAGCCGGTCGTCGAGGACGTCCAGCATCGCCAGCGCCATGCGGGGGTAGCCGTCGCCCAGGAGGACGTCGGCGCCGAGGGCCCTGGACATGTGCTGGTGCAGGACGATCACGCCGAAGCTCATGCCGGTCAGGACGGTCGCGTAGCCGTGCGGGTCGTCGGTGTTCGGCGCGGCCATGCCGGGCGCGCCGCGTTCGAGCATCTCCTCGCTGAACGCGATCGCCTCGTCGAAGAGCACGGACGCGGCGGCCGACCCGTCGGTCAGGGCGCGGGCCAGGTAGCGCTGGACCGGCAGGGCCGTCCGCATGGCGATCGCGAGGAAGCTCGGGCTCGCCATCCCGCCGTTCAGGGCCTCCTGCTTGGTCTCGCGGATCACCTCGATCACGTGCTCGTCGCACGCGGCGCGCAGCGCCTCCTTGGTGCCGTAGTGGTGCTGGACGAGGGCGGGCGACACGCCGGCGGCCTTCGCGATGCCCCGGATCGTGGCGCCCTTCACGCCGTGCTCGGCGAACTCCAGCAGGGCCGCGTCCCTGATCCGGGCGCGCCCGGTCAGGTCGTCGGCCCGCTCCCGCGTCGCCATCCCCACCCCCTGTACGCATGTTCAGTAGCCTGTACGCTTGTACACTGTACTCGCGTACAGGCCACCGTCAACCCGTTGGGGACGGGTGGTGCCGGCGGTCCGGGCCGAAGGGGCTCAACCGCCTCCGGGCAGCTGGCCGAGCGTCACCTGGACCTGCTTCTTCGAGCCGTCCGGCTTCTGGATCTCGACCTTCACCGTCTGGCCGGGCCTGAGGTTCGCGAGGACGGTGGTCAGCGCCGTCTGGTCGGGCGTCGCGGTGCCGTTCACCGCGAGGATCAGGTCGCCCGGCCGGATCCCCGCCTTGGCGGCCCCGCCGCCCTTCTGCACCTCCACGACGGCGACCGCCGTCCGCCGGCCGGTCTGCGGGTCGACGATCGTGCGCACCGCCACGCCGAGCGCGGCCCGGCCGGAGTTCGACACCTTCCCCGACTCGATGAGCTGCGGGACGATCCGCTTGACCGTGTCGCTCGGCGTCGCGAACCCGATGCCGGGCGCCGCGGCGCCGATCTGCGGGTCGGAGGCCGCCGCGGTCGGGATGCCGATCACCTGGCCGTCCAGCGTGACCAGGGCGCCGCCGCTGTTGCCCGGGTTGATGTCCGCGCTCGTCTGGATGGCGTCGGCGATGGTCGAGCCCTGGAAGGCCCCCTCGCCCTTGGTCGACACCGTCCGGTGCAGCGCGGAGACGATCCCGTTCGTCACGCTTCCGGAGAGGCCGAGCGGGTTGCCCATCGCCAGCACGATCTGCCCGACCTGCGCCGTGCTCGACTCGCCCCACGACGCCGGTTTCAGCGACGCGCCGGCGACCTTGACGACGGCCAGGTCGTCGGCGGCGAACTCGCCGACCAGGGAGGCGTTCATCGGGGAGCCGCCGCCGGACGAGGTGACCTGGATCTTCTTCGCCCCCGCGACCACGTGCGCGTTGGTGACGATGTCGCCCTGGGCGTCGAACACGACGCCCGACCCCTCCCCCTGGTCGGTCTGGATCTTCACCACCGACGGCAGGACGGCGTCCACGACCTTCACGTACTGCTGCTGCAGGTCCGACCCGGACTCCGGGACCGGCGCCGACGTCCGCACCGACGCCGGGCCCGGGTTCCCGGCCCGCCCGGCGTTCTCGGACCCCCCGCTGCACCCGGCGAGCGTCATTCCTCCCGCCATCGCCCCCGCCAGCGCCGCCGCGCACGCCTTCGCTCTCGCGCTCCTGTCCACGCTCCACCTCCAGAGGGCACCGTTCCCGCCCTCCGCGCGGCGGGCGCCGCGCCGCGCGCGATTTTGCGACGTCATGCCGCAGGCCGGGGCCGCAGATGATCTTTCGGGGGCGGCGGGCGCGCCCGGCCGCCCGCCGCAGGGCCCGGCCGGTTTCCCGTGACCGGAGCCGGGTAGCCGTCCGGCCATGGCGGGCGCGAGCGGGCACCGGGGCGTCCCCCACCCCGCCGACCTGCGGATCGAGGCGTGGGGGCCGACGCGGGAGCGCTGCGTCGCCGAGGCGGTGGCCGGGCTCGTGGAGTCGTTCGCCGACGTCTCCGGCGTCCGCCCGTCCGGCGGCGTCCGGGTGGACGTGCCGCCGGGCCCGGACGCGGACCTGCTCGTCGCCGTCCTGGACGAGGTGATCTACCGCCTGGAGGTCGACGGCGCCGTGGTCCTGGACGCCGCGCTCGCGGGGGCGCCGGACGGCGGGCTCACCGCCCGGCTGGCGACCGGAGACGCGGCGGAGGCGGTGGGGACGGGCGCCGTGCCGAAGGCGGTGTCGCTGCACGACCTGCGGTTCGGCCGCGACGCCCGCGGCTGGTTCTGCGCCGTGACGATCGACGTGTGACGGGAGCCGCGCCGGACGCCCACCACGCCGCGACCGGCCGGTCAGCCCTTCACGACGCCCAGCGGCACGAGGCGGGCGACCTTGCGGCAGAGCCCCGCCCCCTCGCCGGCCTCGACCACGGCGGACACGTCCTTGTAGGCGTCCGGCGCCTCCTCGGCCAGACCGCGCCACGACGACGGACGCACCGCGATGCCCCGCTCCTCCAGCGCCGCCCGCAATCGCCTCCCGTCGACGCCGCGCGCGGCCTGGTGGCGGCTCTGCACCCGTCCCGCGCCGTGGCACGTGGACGCGAACGCGGGCCCGCCCGGCACGCCCGTGAGGACGTAGGACGACGTTCCCATGGTCCCGGGGATCAGCACCGGCTGGCCGGCCGCGCGCAGGTCGGGAGGCAGCTCGGGGTGGCCGGGCGGCAGCGCGCGGGTGGCCCCCTTGCGGTGCACGCACAGCCGCCGCCGCTCGCCGTCCACCACGTGCTCCTCGATCTTGGCCAGGTTGTGCGAGACGTCGTAGACGAGGTCGAGCCGGGCGCCCGCGACCCGCCGGAACACCCGGCGCGCCGCCTGGGCGAGCAGCTGCCGGTTGGCGCGGCCGTAGTTGGCCGCCGCCGCCATCGCGCCCAGGTAGGCGCGGCCCTCGGCGGAGTCGACCGGGGCGCAGGCGAGCTGCCGGTCCGGGACCTCGATCCCGTGCCGCGGCATCGCCGCCTCCATCGCCCGGACGTGGTCGGTGCAGATCTGGTGGCCGAGCCCGCGCGACCCGCAGTGGATCATGACGCAGACCTGTCCCGGCCGGAGCCCGAACGCCCCGGCCACGTCCGCGTCGTAGATCTCCGCGACCCGCTGCACCTCCAGGAAGTGGTTGCCCGAGCCGAGGCTGCCGACCTGCCGGGCGCCGCGCTCCACCGCGCGCTCGCCCACCTGGCCGGGATCGGCGTCGGCGACCGCCCCCGCGTCCTCGCAGCGGCGCAGGTCGCGCTCGTCCCCGTGGCCCCGCTCGACCGCGTACCGCGCTCCCCCGGTGAGGATGCCGGTCAGCTCCCGCCGTCCCGGCAGGCTCCACACCGCGCCCTTGCCCATGCCGCGCGGGATGACGGGGTCGAGGCCGTCCATCAGGTCCCGCAGGACGGGGGCGAGGGCGGAAGCGTCGACGTCCGCCGCCAGCAGCCGGACGCCGCACGAGATGTCGAACCCGACGCCGCCGGGCGAGACCACGCCGCCCTCCGCCGGATCGGTCGCCGCCACGCCGCCGATCGGGAAGCCGTATCCCAGGTGGATGTCCGGCATCGCGTAGGAGGCCTCCACCACCCCCGGGAGCGCGGCGACGTGGGCGACCTGCCCGATCGCGTTCTCGGCGGGCGCGAGCAGTTCCCGCGACGCGAACACCACGCCGGGCACGCGCATGGCGCCGGTCGGCTCGATCCGGAACCGGTAGGGGCCGTCCTCGACCAGGTCGGCGTTCACAAGGCGGGGCTACCCGCGGCCCCCGCCCCTCATGCGCAGCTCACAGGCCCCCGGCTCGCCGGCGGTCGAGGAGTTCACGCGTGTCATGCGGGTAGCGTGCGAATCATGCTCGCCGAACCCGCGCCCGCGCTGAGCGACCTCGCGCTCGGGCTGGTCGTGGTGGCGCTCGCGGTCCGGCTGGGACGGTTCCCCGCGCCGCATCGGCACTGGCGCACGGCCTTCTGGTGGGCCGGGAGCGCGGCGCTCGCGGGGTCCGTCCACCACGGGCTGATCAAGTACTCGGCGCGGTGGTCGGGGCCGAGCTGGGCCGTGATCAGCGCCATGGTCGTCGTCGCGGTGTCCTACCTGCTGGCGGCCACCGTCGCGGAGGTGCTCGGCCCGCGCCACGGCAGGACGTTCTGGCTGCTGCGCTCGGTCGGGATCGGCGCCTACGCCGTCCTCGCGGTGACCGGGCACGCCGGGGTCGGCGCCCTGCTCGCCTGCGAGGGCCTGACGATGGCGTGCATCCTCGCGCTCTGGGGCCGGGCGGCCCGGCGCCGCCACCCGATGGCCGGCCCGGTGCTCGTCGCGCTGGTCGCCAGCGGGGCGGCCGCTGCGACCAAGGCGATCGACCCGAGCGTCACCCGCGGCGTCGCACTGGACCCGACCTCGGTCTACCACCTCGCCCAGATCGTCGGCATGGTCCTGCTCTACCTGGCGGTCAGCAACCCGCGCCGCCCGGATCCCGAGCCCCGCGCCCTCCTCGGATAGCGGCGGGCCCGTCCGGTACCACGGAGCCCGCCGGGCGCGCGGCGCCGGGCGTGCAGGAGTGTCCGCGGTGGAACATTCCCCTAACGGAGGTGTCTTCCTTCTGTGCTGAAGAGCGCCCTTTCGGACACGGACGGTCACCGTTAGCTTTCAACCCGTGATCCCGAGCCACCGTCCCCGTGGAGGAAAGCGTTCATGACGGCCATCGCCAGCGTCTACCAGCACGACGTCGCCACCTACTGGAACACCGAGCGCAACCCGGTCAACCTGCGGCTCGGCGACGTATCGGGGATCTACCACCACCACTACGGCATCGGCGAGGTGGACTGGTCGGTCCTGGAGACCCCGGAGGACGCCCGCGAGGAGGCGGTCATCGCCGAGCTGCACCGGCTGGAGAACGCCCAGGCCCGGTTCCTGCTCGAACACCTCGGCGACATCCGGCCCGACCACCGCCTGATGGACGCGGGCTCCGGCCGCGGCGGCTCCAGCATCATGGCCAACGCCGCCTTCGGCTGCCAGGTCGACGGGGTGTCGATCTCGCAGGCCCAGGTGGACTTCGCCAACGGGCAGGCCGCCGAGCGCGGCGTGTCCGACAAGGTCCGGTTCCACTTCAAGAACATGCTCGACACGGGGTTCGAGGCGGGCGCCTTCCAGGCGATCTGGAACAACGAGTCGACCATGTACACCGTGCTGGACGACCTGTTCGCGGCGCACTCCCGGCTGCTGGCCCGCGGCGGCCGGTACGTCACCATCACCGGCTGCTACAACGACGTCTACGGGCTGCCGTCCCGGGCGGTGTCGACCATCAACGCCCACTACGTGTGCGACATCCACCCGCGCAGCGCCTACTTCCGCGCCATGGCGGCCAACCGGCTCGTCCCCGTCACCGTGGTCGACCTGACCGCCGACACCATCCCGTACTGGGAGCTGCGCGAGAAGTCGTCGGTCGCGACCGGCATCGAGAGCGCCTTCCTGGAGGCTTACCGCGACGGCAGCTTCCAGTACCTGCTCATCGCCGCCGACCGCATCTGAACCCGTTGACCCGGACCGGTCGCCTTCGGGCGGAGGCAGGTGAGCAGACCATGGAAACGAGGCACCACGGGTGCAGCGGCCGGCGCGCGCCGTACGGCTCGGCCGCGGAACCCCGGCCGGCGCGGCCGTCCGGGCCGGGCACCGAGGCGGCGGCCCTGCCGTCGCTGATCGCCGCGGCGCGTCCCAGCCGGGAGGTCCCCTACGGCGACCTCCTGGCCGGGAGGCATCCGCGTCCGGTCGGCGGCGGCGGGCCCGGCTACGTCGAGCGCGACTGGGGCGACGGCTCGCACTCTCCGCTCTACTGCCCTCTGCCCGAGCGCGCCGACGACGTCCTCGCCGCCGAGGTCGACGCCCGGCTGGCCTCCTGGGCGAGCGACCGCGGGTTCGACGAGCACGAGCTCGACGCGCTGGGCAAGGCGGCCTTCGGGCGCCTCGTCACCCTCGCCCACCCCGACACCGACGACCCGGACGCCCTGCTCGTCGCCGCGCAGCTGAACGCCGGATGGTGGGCGGCCGACGACTACTACGCCGACGACACCGCCCTCGGCGCCGTGCCCGCGCGGCTGCCGCAGCGCCTCACGCTGGTGATGTCGGCGATGGACCCGGTGCCGTCCGCCGGCGAGTTCACCCCGCCGCTGGACGAGGCCGTGGAGGGCGACGTCGTCCTGCGGATGCTCGGCTCGGCGGTCGGCCACCTGAAGCGCCACGCGTCCCCCGTGCAGGTCCAGCGGATCTGCTACTCCACCTTCGCCATGTTCGTGAGCTGGACGGCCTACGCGGCCTGGCGCGAGACCGGTGAGCACCCGCCCGCCTGGGAGTACCTGGCGGCGCGCCAGCACGACAGCTTCTACACCTCGATGACGCTCATCGACGTCGTCGGCGGCTACGAGGTCCCGGCCCACCTGTACTACGACCCGCGCGTCCGCCGCGCCGCCTTCCGGGCGGGGACGGCGAGCGTGATCGTCAACGACCTGCACTCGGTGGCCAAGGACGCCGCCGACGAGAACCCCGTCTGCAACCTGGTGCTGCTGATCGCCGCGGACCGGGGCTGCTCGGTGGAGGAGGCGACCGAGACCGCCGTGCGCCTGCACAACGACCTCGTCCGCGACTTCGAGGCCGGGCACCGGGAGCTCGCGGGCGTCCCGTCCCCCGAGCTGCAGCGGTTCCTGCGCGGGCTGCGGGCCTGGATGGGCGGCGGCTTCGAATGGCACGCCACCAACCCGCGCTACCGCGAAGGCGGCTGATTCCGCTGTTCCGGAGGTGTCCGGCGCCGGGCTTTACCGGACACAAGTGATCACCAGATCATGTTCGGCCGCACGGCCGGTGTTGACGGCTTTACCACATCGAGTCAAGACGGAAGCCAAGAATCGTCCGATGCGCGAGCGTGATCCGGCACGGCCGGGCCGGCGCGCACCGGAAAAGGCCGCCTGCATTACTCTCTCTGCGTCGCTGTACCCGGGGATGAAGTGAGGCGCACGGTGGAATTCCGCATTCTGCGCAAGAGGCTGGGCATCCGGGCGGAGAGCGGCGAATCCATCGCCGTGCCCCACTCCGACGCCCGCGGGCTGCTGGTGACACTGCTGATCGAGGAGGGCCGCCCCGTCCCGGCCGACGTGCTCGTCGAGCGGCTCGCCGCCCCCTCCGGCGTGCCGGATCCGGCCGCGGCGCTCACCCGGGCCGTCGGCGCCGCGCGGCTCTCGCTCCCGCCCGGCCGGCTCGTCACCGAGAACGGCGGGTACCGGCTCGTCCTGGACGAGGACGACGAACTCGACCTGACCCGGTTCCGGTCGCTCGCCGCCCGCGCACGGCGGCTGCGCGCCTCCGACGCCGCCGCGGCGATCGCCGGCTACGAGCGCGCGCTGGGGCTGTGGGGCGGGGAGCCGCTGGGCGACCTGCCCGCCGCCGGCGCCATGGACGCGACCCGGCGGGCCCTCGTCGGCGAGCGCGGCCAGGTGCGCGAGGAGTTAGCCGAGGTGCGGCTCTCCCAGGGCCGGCACCGCGAACTCATCGGGCCCGCGCGCGGCTGGGTCGCGCAGGAGCCGGCGAACGAGCACCTGCGGAGCCTGCTGATGCTCGCGCTGTACCGGGCCGGGCGCAAGCACGAGGCGCTCCGCCTGTACGAGGAGGCGGAGGACCTGCCGGCGCCGGGCGGGCCCGGGCCCGCCCTCCGGCGGACGGCCGGCCAGATCGGCCGCGACGACCCGGGGCTGGACTACCGGCCCCGCCCCGCCCTGGTGCCGCTGCCCGCGGACCGGGCCGCCGACCTGGCCAACGAGACCCTCGACGCGTGCCC
>NZ_JBEZJP010000181.1:0-14480 GCF_040653175.1 Actinomadura sp. NPDC048032 | reverse complement strand
CCGTGGCACGCTCTGGACGGTCCACCGCCAACCGAGATCAGCCGTGACGGGAAGCCCGTGACCGACACCCCTGACCAGTCCGCCGCCCCCTCGGCGGCCGTGCGCACGGCGGGCGCCTTGGCCCCAATGCGCGGGGCGGAGGCCGCCGCCGGAGCGCTCGACGGGCGGGACTCGCCCGCGCCCGCGCCCGCACCCGCGCCGCCGCCGGAGCCCGCCGCCGGCCCGGAGGAGGGCCTGCGCGCCCTCGGCGGGCTGTTCGCCGAGACCGGCGTGCCCGCCGCGCTCGCCTCCCGCGCCGCGGCGCGGCTGGGGCCGGGCGCCGCCGGGCGGCTGCGCGAGGACCCGTGGCGCCTGCTGAGCGTCCCCGGCGTCCGGCCGGGCCAGGCCGACCACTTCGCCCGCGCCCTGCTCGGCGAGGACGCCCGCCCGGACGATCCCCGCCGCGGCGGGGCCCTCGTCCTGCACCTGCTGACGGAGGCGGCCCGCCAGGGCCACACGGTCACGCCCGCCGCCGACGTGCTGACCGCGCTGGAGCGCCTGCGCTTCCCCGACCCGCGGCGCGCCGTCGACGCGGCGCTGGACGAGGCGGAGGTCCTGTCGCTGACCGAGGAGCCCGAGTTCGACGAGGAGGCGTTCGAGGAGGGCGCCGAGCCGCCGGAGCCGGAGGAGACGCTCGGCCCGGCGCGGTGGGCGCTCGCGGAGGAGGCGGCGGCCGAGGGGTTCCAGCGCCTGACGCTGACCGCCGCGCCGCTGCTGGACGACGCGGCCCTGAAGGGCCTGCGCGACGGGCTCCCCGAGGACCGCTCCCTGGCCCTCACCGCCGCGCTGCGCACCGGCGTCAGCGTCCTGTCCGGCGCGGCGGACGGCCTCGCCCGCACGATCGCCGCGATCGCCTCCGCCGCGGCCTCGCAGGGCCTGCGGACGGCCGTGGCGGCGCCCACCGACCGCGCCGCCGCCGATCTCGCGGCCGCCTTCCCCGGCGGCGCGGCGGAGGGCGTCGCGGTCACCAGCCTGCACCGGCTGCTGGAGCCGCGCGAGGACCCCTCGGCCGCGCCCGGGGCCGTCGTCTACGGGCGCGGCGAGCAGCGGCCCTTCGATCTCGACCTGCTCGTCGTGGCGGACGGCGCGGCGCTCGACGTCGAGCTGTGCGCGGTGCTGGCCGAGGCGTGCCCCGACGGCGCCCACCTCGTGCTGTGCCGCGAGCCCGGCGCCCCGCCGCCCGCCGGGCCCGGCCGTCCGCTGGACGATCTGGAGGCGTCGGAGACCGTGCCCGTCGTGGCGCTGGACGCGGAGCCGCCGTCCGGCCCGCTCGGCGTCCTGACCGAGGCGGTGCGCGGCGGCGAGCTGACCGCCGTGGACGCCCCGGGCCGCGAGGTCGTCATCGTGCCCGCCGAGGACGCCGGCGAGGCGGTGCACCGGACCGTCCAGCTCGTCACCGACTCGATCCCCCGCGCCCTCGGCATCCCCGTCGAGGACGTCCAGGTCGTCGCCCCTGCGGCGGGCGGGGACGCGGGCGCGGGCGCCCTGAACGCCGCGCTCAAGGCCCGGCTGAACCCCGGCCCCGGCGCGTTCGGCGGCCTGGACCCCGGCGACCGCGTGGTCGTCGCGGCGCCGCTCCCGCAGGCGCCGCTCGGCGAGACGGGCGTGGTGACCGGCGGCGGCCCGCACGGGCTGGAGGTCGACTTCCCGGGCGGCGCCGCGGTCGTCGCCCCGGCGGAGGCGTCCCGGCTGCGGCACGGCTGGGCGGTGCCCGTGGCGCTCGCGCGCGGGACGCGGCGGCCCGGCGTGGTGGCGGTCCTGGGCGCGGACGGCCTGTCACGGCCGCTGGTGGCCACCGCGTTCGGCCTCGCGCGCCGCCACCTGTCCGTCGTGCAGGCGGCCGGACCCGCCCTGGCCAGGGCCGTCCGCGAGGAGGACGCGCCCGCGCGGCGCACCAGGCTCGCGAGGCTGGTGGCCCAGTGAGGTACTGAGGGGTAAAGAAACCCCCGTGTCGCGGTTTACGGACGACCCCGTATGGGACACGATGTCAACAAGGGACAGGGTCAACAAGGTCAGGCACGGCATCGGGTGGAGGAGCGACATGCCCCAGCGGCTCAGGCGGCTCGGAACGGCGTCGGCGGCGGTCTCGGCGGGGGCGCTCGTCCTCGTCCTCGCCGCCCCGGCGGCCGAGGCGGCGGCGGAGACGTGCAAGAAGGGCGTCGACCCCGAGAGCACGGTCGAGAACTGGAAGTGCAACCTCGGCAACCTGCGCGAGGCGCTCACCCCAAAGACGCCCGCGCCGACGCCGGCGCCGACCAAGAGCCTGAAGCCCGTCCCTGAGAAGACCACGAAGAAGACCAGGACGCCGGCCAAGGCGCCCGCCAAGGCCCCCCGCAAGGCGCCCTCTGCGCCGAGCGGCGGGAGGGGCGCGGTGCCCGGCCCGGCACCGATGACAGGGCCGGGCGGACTCAAGCCGTACTCCGGGCAGGCGCCCGCCACCGCGGCGGGACTGCCCGGCGTGCTGCCCACCCCTGAGATCGCGGCCGACCCGTACGCCGCCGGCGGGACGGCCGCCATGCCGCAGACCCGCCTCATCTCCCCCGTCGCCGCCACCGGCCAGGACAACGGCCAGATGATGCTGATCGCCGCGGCGGCCGGGGCCGCCGGGGCCGTGGGCGCGCTCAACGTCAGCGTCGCGGGCCGCGCCCTCCGCCGCCGGCGCGAGGCCCGCTGAGGACGGCTCCCTCGGCCGCGCCGGAGTGCGGCGCGGCCGCCGGGGTCACATGGAGGGCGCGCCGATGGAGTGCAGCCCGCCGTCGACGTGGACGATCTCGCCCGTCGTCGCGGGGAACCAGTCCGACAGGAGGGCCGCGCAGGCGCGGGCCGTCGGCTCGCTGTCCTTGATGTCCCAGCCGAGCGGGGCCGCCTTCGGCCACAGCTCCGTCATGCCCTCGAAACCGGGGATGCTCTTGGCCGCCATCGTCGCGAGCGGTCCCGCGGCGACGAGGTTCACCCGGATGCCCTGCGGGCCCAGGTACTTGGCCAGGTAGCGGGCGCACGACTCCAGGCCGGCCTTGGCGACGCCCATCCAGTCGTAGACCGGCCACGCCTTGGTGGCGTCGAAGTCGAGGCCGACGACCGAGCCGCCGTCCTTCATCAGCGGCAGGCACGCCATCGTCAGCGACTTCAGCGAGTACGCGGAGGCGTGCACGGCGGTGGCGACGTCCTCCCAGGGCGTCTCCAGGAAGTTCCCGCCGAGCGCGGTCTGGGGCGCGAAGCCGATCGCGTGGACCACGCCGTCGAGGCGGTCGAAGCCGCTGTCGCGCAGGTTCCCGGCGAGGGCGCCCAGCTGGTCGGCGTCGGTCACGTCGAGTTCCAGCACCGGCGGCGGGTTGTCAGGGCCGGACGGCAGCCGCTTGGCGGTCCGCTGCGTGAGGGTGGGCCGCGGGTAGGCGGTCAGCACCACCTCGGCGCCCTGCTCCTGCGCGATCCGCGCGACGTGGAAGCCGATGGAGGCGTCGGTGAGGACGCCGGTGACCAGGATGCGCTTGCCTTCGAGGATTCCCATGACTGTCAGTGCCCCATTCCCAGGCCGCCGTCGACCGGGATCACGGCCCCGGTGATGTAGGCGGCGTCCTCACTGGCGACGAACCGGACGGCCTTGGCGATCTCCTCCGGCTTCGCGATGCGGCCGAGCGGCACCGCGGCGGTGATGGCCTTCTGCTGGTCCTCCGTCAGCACCGCCGTCATGTCGGTGTCGACGAACCCGGGCGCCACCACGTTGACCGTGATGCCCCGGGACCCGAGCTCGCGGGCGAGCGAGCGCGCGAACCCGACCATGCCGGCCTTGGACGCGGCGTAGTTGGACTGCCCCGGCGAGCCCAGCAGCCCCACGACCGAGGAGACCAGCACGATCCGGCCCGCGCGCTTGCGCATCATGCCCTTGACCGCGCGCTTGGCCACCCGGAACGACCCGGTCAGGTTGGTGTCGAGGACCGAGGTGAACGACTCCTCGCTCATGATCGCCAGAAGCGTGTCCTTGGTGATCCCCGCATTGGCGACGACCACCTCGACGGGCCCCTGCTCCGCCTCCACCTTGCTGAAGGCCGCGTCGACGTCCTCGGCGCTCGTCACGTCGCACCGGACGCCGAACAGCCCCTCGGGCGGCTCTCCGGACCGGTAGGTGACCGCGACCGCGTCGCCCGCCGCGGCCAGCTCGCGGGCGATGGCGAGGCCGATGCCCCGGTTACCGCCGGTCACGAGGACAGAGCGACTCATCAGGACCCTCTCGTTGTACTGCTCGTTGGCTGCTGCACGACATTAGCGGCCCGTGCGGCCGCTGCGGATGTGCCGAACCGACAAGATCCGCTCACCTCCCTTTGTTCGCGCGGCGCGCGGGCCCCCGGCGGGACGGGCGCGGACGGTAGGTTGCGGAGGGTGCATGACATCGATCCCGCCTTCACCGCGCTGCCGCTTCGCGCGCTGGCCGACGCGGCGCTGTCCCGCGCCAGGGAGCTGGGCGCGCAGCACGCCGACTTCCGCCTGGAGCGCATCCGCAGCCAGACCCTCCGGCTCCACGACGCCGCCCTGGAGACCGCCCTGGACGCCGACGACGTCGGGCTGTCGGTCCGGGTCGTCAAGGACGGCACCTGGGGCTTCGCCGCCGGCATCGACCTGACGCCCGACGGCGCCGCCCGCGTCGCCGCGCAGGCCGTGGAGGTCGCCGCCGTCGCCAGGGCCGTCAACCGCGAGCCCATCGAGCTGGCGCCCGAGCCCGTCCACGGGGAGCGCACCTGGGTCTCGGCCTACGAGACCGACCCCTTCGAGGTGCCGACCGCCGACAAGGTCGCGCTGCTGGCGGGCTGGAGCCGCCTGCTGCTCGGCGACGACCGCGTCGACCACGTCGACGCGACCCTGCTGCAGGTCAAGGAGAACAAGTTCTTCGCCGACCTCGCCGGCACGGTCACCACCCAGCAGCGCGTCCGGCTGCATCCCGTCGTCAACGCCGTGGGCATCGCCGGCGGCCTGTTCGACACGATGCGCACGCTGGCGCCGCCCGCCGGATACGGATGGGAGTGGCTGTCGGGCGAGCACTGGGACTGGGACGGGGAGCTCGCCCGCATCCCCGAACTGCTCGCCGAGAAGCTCGCCGCGCCGTCGGTGGAGCCGGGGGTGTACGACGTCGTCGTCGACCCGTCCAACCTGTGGCTGACGATCCACGAGTCGATCGGGCACGCCACCGAGCTGGACCGGGCGCTCGGCTACGAGGCCGCCTACGCGGGCACCTCGTTCGCCACCCCCGACAAGCTCGGGACGCTGCGGTACGGCTCCGAGGTCATGAACGTCACCGGGGACCGGACCACCGAGCACGGGCTGGCCACCATCGGCTACGACGACGAGGGCGTGCGGGCCCAGTCGTTCGACATCGTCTCCGGGGGCCTGTTCACCGGCTACCAGACCGACCGCCGCATCGCCCGCCTCACCGGCGCCGAGCGCTCCAACGGCTGCGCCTTCGCCGACGCCGCGTCCAGCATGCCGATCCAGCGGATGGCGAACGTCTCGCTCAAGCCCGCCGAGGGCGGCCCGTCCACCGAGGAGCTGATCTCCGGGGTCGAGCGCGGCATCTACATCCTCGGCGACAAGAGCTGGTCGATCGACATGCAGCGCTACAACTTCCAGTTCACCGGGCAGCGGTTCTTCCGCATCGAGAACGGCCGCCTCGCCGGGCAGCTCCGCGACGTCGCCTACCAGGCGACCACCACCGACTTCTGGAACTCGATGGAGGCCGTCGGCGGGCCGCAGACCTACGTGCTCGGCGGCGCGTTCAACTGCGGCAAGGGCCAGCCGGGGCAGGTCGCGCCGGTCAGCCACGGCTGCCCCTCGGCGCTGTTCCGGGGCGTCAACATCCTCAACGCGCTGAAGGAGGCCGGCCAGTGAGCACGATCAGGCCGCAGGAGGCCGTCGAGCGGGCCCTGTCGCTGTCGCGCGCCGACGACTGCGTCGTCATCGCCGACGAGGCGAGCACCGCGAACCTGCGGTGGGCGGGCAACACCCTGACCACCAACGGCGTGACCCGCTCCAGCCGCCTCACCGTCATCGCGCTGCGGAACACGGCGGACGGCGTGGCGGCGGGCGTGGTGTCGCGGTCGGCCGTCGGCGCCGACGGCATCGAGGACCTGGTGCGCGCCGCCGAGGCCGACGCCGCCGGCAACGAGGCCGCCGAGGACGCCCGGCCGCTGGTCTCCGAGGGGCCGCCCTCCGGGGCGGCCGGATGGGACGACGAGCCCGCCGAGACCGGGATCGGGGTGTTCGAGGGCTTCGCTCCCGCGCTGGGCGAGGCGTTCGCCGCCGCGCAGGCCGGCGACCGGCGCCTGTACGGGTTCGCCAACCACGTCCTCACCTCGACGTTCCTCGGCTCCTCGGCGGGGCTGCGGCTGCGCCACGACCAGCCCACGGGGCTGCTGGAGCTGAACGCCAAGGGCGCGGGCGGCTCGGCGTGGGCGGGCGTGGGCACCCGCGACTTCACCGACGTCGACGTCGCCGGCCTCACCGGCGGGCTCGCCCGGCGGCTGGAGTGGGGCGAGCGGCGCGTGGACCTGCCGGCCGGCCGGTACGAGACGATCCTGCCGCCGTCCGCCGTCGCCGACCTGATGATCTACCTGTACTGGTCGGCGGGCGCCCAGGACGCGCAGGACGGCCGGACGGTGTTCAGCGCCCCCGGCGGCGGCACCCGCGTCGGGGAGCGGCTCAGCGACCTGCCGGTCACCCTGTCCAGCGACCCGGCCGCGCCGGGCATGCAGTGCGCCCCGTTCGTCATCGCGCACGCCTCCAGCCGCGAGTCCTCGGTGTTCGACAACGGGCTCGCGCTCGGCCCCACCGACTGGATCCGCGAGGGCGCCCTCACGTCACTCGCCCAGACCCGGCACTCCGCCGAGCGCACCGGCCTGCCGCTCACCCCCGCCGTCGACAACCTGTCGATGAGGGGGCCGGACGGCGGCGCGTCCCTGGAGGAGATGATCGCCCGCACCGAGCGCGGGCTGCTGCTGACGTGCCTGTGGTACATCCGGGAGGTCGACACGCAGAGCCTGCTGCTGACCGGCCTCACCCGCGACGGCGTCTACCTCGTCGAGGACGGCGAGGTCGTCGGGGCCGTGAACAACTTCCGGTTCAACGAGAGCCCGGTCGACCTGCTGTCGCGGATCGCCGAGGTCGGCGAGACGGGGCCGACGCTGCCGCGCGAGTGGTCGGACTACTTCACCCGCACCGCCATGCCGGCGATCCGGGTCCCCGACTTCCACATGTCGACGGTGAGCCAGGCCACCTGAGCCGCCGCGGCCGGGGACGGCGCGAGGGCGTCGCCGGGGCCGGGCCGGTCCCGGCGCCGGCACCCCCGCCCTCCCCGGCGCGGCGGGCCGGACGCCGGGGCGGCCCCGGCGCCGGGCCCGGCGCGCGTCAGGCGTCCTCCAGGCGGAAGCCGACCTTCATGGTGACCTGGAAGTGGCCCACCTCGCCGTCCTCGATATGGCCGCGGACCTCGGTCACCTCGAACCAGTCGAGGTGCCGCAGGGTCTGCGAGGCGCGCCGGACGCCGTTGCGTATCGCGGCCTCGACGGACTCCGGCGAGGTCCCCACGATCTCGGTCACGCGGTACGTGCGATCGGTCATCGACTCCTCCAGATGTTTTGCCCGGTGCCGCCGGTGCGGGTCGGCCTCCATGGGCTTACCGTGGAATGGTGAAGGTCAATCACCGCCACCACCGCGAGCCGGCGGTCTACACGGTCACCGACGCTCCCCGCCCCATGTCGGAGGACATCGGCCACCGCCAGCGCCGGTACCTGATGTCCATGGGCGTCCGCACGATCTGCTTCGTGGGGGCGGTGGTGGCCGCCGTGGCGGGTGCGCCGTGGTGGCTCGCGCTGCTCATGGTGGTCGGCGCCGCGGTGCTCCCCTACGTCGCCGTGATCTTCGCGAACGGGGGACGCGAACCGACCGCCCGGGCGGCCTTCGACGACCGTCACCGCCGGGAACAGAAGCCGGTTTCCGGACAGCGACCAGAAATCCGGTCGTGACATTCTCTTGACTAACCGCGGGGGGTTTCGGTGTACGATTTGTACCGGCGCTCTGGTCCCCCGTCGGAGCGCCCGTGCCGGTGTTCCGGGCCCCCGTCGGAACACCGATGATGCGGCGCCGGGTGGATTGCCCCCGTATCCACCCGGCGCCGCTTTTATTTGCCCGGGAATCCCGTTGACGCCTCCCGTGCTCACGGATGACCTCCCCCGCACCTTCGCTTGACCGACCTGTCCGGGCCGGGCACATCCTCGCGAGAACGCAAGCCCTCTGCGCTGTCCTGGTCCGGCCATGCCCCCAAAACTGGTCATTTCACATCCTTTCGCGCCCGGAATCGCGGGGCCCGGGCGCTGCCGCGCGGGCCAGTTCGCCAGGGCGGCCGGGCGCGGGCCGATCCTTCCCGCCGTCGGCCGCGTACTGCTGAGCGGCGCCCCCTTGACGAAGGCGGCTGTCGAGACGAACATCACAGCTGCCTCGCCTGAGACATATCGACCATGTGTCTCAGTGGCGGGCCGTCCGCCCCCGGGCGCGGCACGGCCCGCAGCCCCGCCCGGGAAACGGAGATCGGCCATGAGCGCTTTCGACGACGTGCCCGAGTGGGCGCCCAGGAACCTGCCGGAGCCGGGCGGCCCCGCGTCCCCCACGCCGTTCCTCGGCGCCTCGCAGCCGGCCGGGCTCCCGCCCCGCCGCACGCCGGGCGACCGGGAGGACGAGCCCTTCGACGCCTTCAGCAGACCCGACCGGTCCCCCCGTCGCCCGGGCCCGGCGCACGCCGCCGAACAGCCGCGGGGGCCGTGGGCGCTGGGCGGGGGACGCCCGCCGCGGCGGATCGGCGGCGTCCTGCTCGGGCCGCTGGCGGGCGCCGTCGGCCTGGTGCTGCTCACCGGGTTCGGCGCGTACGCGATCGCCTCGACGGGCGACGGCTGCTCCGGCGGCGCGGTGACGCTCGACGTGGCCGCGGCGCCGGACATCGCACCGGCGGTCGTGCGGGCGGCACGGCGTTTCAACGACGCGCGCCGCGAGGCGGGCGGGCGGTGCGCCCGCGCGCGGGTGCGCGCCGCCGACCCCGCCGCGGTCGCGACGCTGCTGTCCGGCAAGGGCGTGGCCGGCGTCGCCCGCAGGCCGGACGTCTGGATCCCCGACTCCTCGCTGTGGACCGCGCTCGTCGGCGGCTCCGGGCACGCCCCGGCGGGCGGCGCCTCGGGACGGTCCGCCGGGATCGCCTCGACTCCGATCGTCCTGGCCGTGCCGCGCGGCCTGGCGACGCAGCTGCGCAACCTCGGCGCCCCGGAGCGGCCGTCGTGGAAGGACCTGCTCGCCGCGGCCGGGACGGCCCCTGACGCCGGACGGGATCCGGCCGACGACGCCGGGGTGATCCCGCCGCGGCTGCTCCGGCTCCAGGTCCCCGATCCGGCCCGCAGCGCGACCGGCATGGGCTCGCTGATCCTGGCGGGTGCGCTGCTGGGCGGCGCCCCCGGCGGCGAGGCGTCGTTCACCGGGGTGGTCCGCACGATCCGGGAGGGCGTCGCCGTCTCCGTCGACGCCGAGTTCGCCGCGTTCGCGGCGTCCGCCTCGTCCGGCCGGGGCGAGGCGGACCGCTACCCGGTCGCGATGGCGCCCGAGCAGGCGGTGTTCGCCTACAACGCGCGGCGCCCGGCCGAGGCGGCGGTCGCCGTGTACCCGGCCGAGGGGACGGTCTATCTCGACCACCCGTTCACCGTCCTGGCGCAGGACCGGGCCAAGGCGAGCGCGGCGCGCTTACTCGAGAAGGAGCTCGCGGACAGGGCCGCCCGGGAGGACCTCCAGCGGCTGGGCTTCCGGACGCCCGGCGGAACCGCGCCCGCGTCGTTCTCCCCGCGGACCGGGCTGGATCCGCGGCCCCCGGCGGCGCTCCCCGACACGCCCGCCGCGGAGGTGCGGCGCACCATGCAGTCGTGGGCCCAGCTGTCGCTGAGCATCCGGATGCTGAGCATCATCGACGTGTCGGGGTCGATGGACGAGGAGGTCGGGCCCGGCGTGACGCGGCTGCAGTCCACGGTGCGCACGGCCCAGAGCGGGCTGGCGCTGCTGCCGGACGACAGCGAGCTCGGCCAGTGGATCTTCTCCACGGAGCTCCAGGGCGGCCGGGAGCTGGTCAGCGTGGGACCGCTCGACGAGCGGCTGGGCTCGGCGACCCGGCGGCAGCTCGTGCTGAGCGCGTTCGCGCGGATCCGGGTGAAGGAGCACGGCGACACCGGGCTGTACGACACGGTCATGGCGGCGTTCGACCACATGAAGCGGACCTACAAGCCGGAGTACGTGAACTCGGTCCTGCTGTGGACGGACGGGAGGAACGAGGACCCGCGCGGCCCGTCCCTGGAGGAGACGCTCGCCCACATGCGCCGCGAGTACGACCCGGAGCGCCCCGTCCAGGTCAACATGCTGGGCTACGGATCGGACGTGGACGTCAACGAGCTGCGGCGGATCGCGCAGGTGACGCACGGCGACGCCTACGTGGCCCGGACGCCCGGGCAGATCCAGGCGATCTTCCTCAGGGCGGTCTCGCGCCGGGTCTGCGAACCCGACTGCTGACCTGCCCGCGCACCCCTCTCGCATTTGATTCTAGAACTACCTTCGAGTTAACTTAGCGTTCTGTTAACAACGCTGGCGAGAGGGGCACGGCGTGCGCCGCACCGTTTTCAACGAGGACCACGAGGCCTTCCGGGACACGATCCGGGCGTTCATCGAGGCCGAGGTGGCCCCGGTCTACGAGGAGTGGGAGAACGCCGGCCACCCGCCGCGCGACTTCTACACCAAGCTCGGCGAGCTCGGCGTGTTCGGCATCCAGGTGCCCGAGGAGTACGGCGGCGCGGGCGAGACGAGCTTCAAGTACCAGGCCGTGATCTCCGAGGAGTGCGCCCGCGCCGGCGTGAGCTTCGGCGGCTACGGCGTGCACGTCAACCTCGTCCTGCCCTACCTGCTGAAGTACGGGTCGCCGGAGCAGAAGAAGCGCTGGCTGCCGCCGTTCGTGTCCGGCGAGATGATGACGGCCATCGCGATGACCGAGCCCGGCACCGGCTCCGACCTCGCCGGCATGCAGACCACGGCGCGGCGGGACGGCGACCACTACGTCCTGAACGGCGCCAAGACGTTCATCACCGGCGGCGTCCTCGCCGACCGGGTGCTCGTGGTCGCGCGGACGTCCCCGGCCACGCCGGAGAACCGCCGGGCGGGCCTGTCGATCCTCGCCGTGGACACCCGGAGCGAGGGCTACGCGGTCGGCCGCAAGCTGGAGAAGATCGGGCTGCGCAGCTCCGACACCGCCGAGCTGTCGTTCACCGACGTCCGGGTGCCCGTGGAGGACCTGCTCGGCGAGGAGGGCCGCGGGTTCGAGTACCTGACGCACAACCTCGCCGAGGAGCGCCTCGGCATCGCGACCAGCTCCTACGCGTCGGCGGCCGCCGCCGTCGAGTTCGCCCGCCGGTACGTCCAGGAGCGCACCGTCTTCGGCAAGACCGTGTCGTCGTTCCAGAACACCAAGTTCGTGCTGGCCGAGTGCGCCACCGAGGTCGAGGCCGCCCGCTCGCTCGTCGACCGCTGCATCGAGGCGCTGGACGCCGGCGAGCTCACCCCCGCCGACGCCGCCGTCTGCAAGCTGTTCTGCACCGAGGTGCAGGCCCGCGTCGTCGACAAGTGCCTCCAGCTGCACGGCGGCTACGGCTACATCCTGGAGTACCCGATCGCGCGCCTGTACGCCGACGCCCGGGTCGCCCGGATCTACGGCGGCACCAGCGAGGTGCTCAAGACCATCATCGCCAAGGACATCCAGGTCTGACGGAAGGGCTGCGCACATGACCGACACCCGGGTGGCCATCGTCACCGGCGCCGCGCGCGGCATCGGCGCCGCCACCGCCGTCCGCCTCGCCAGGGAGGGGTTCGCCGTCGCGGTCTGCGACCTGGACGAGGCCGCCTGCGCCGGCACCGTCGAGACGATCGCCGGGGAGGGCGGCACCGCGCTCGCCGTCGGCGTGGACGTCGCCGACACCGCGCGGGCGAACGCCGCCGTGGCGCGCGTCGCCGCGGAGCTCGGCCCGCCCGTCGTCCTGGTGAACAACGCCGGCATCACGCGCGACAACCTGCTGTTCAAGATGTCCGACGACGACTGGGACTCGGTCATGTCGGTGCACCTGCGGGGCTCGTTCGTGATGACCCGCGCCGCGCAGGAGCACATGACCAAGGCCGGCTGGGGCCGGATCGTGAACCTGTCGTCGGTGTCGGCCCTCGGCAACCGCGGCCAGGTCAACTACTCGGCGGCCAAGGCGGGCCTCCAGGGGTTCACCAAGACGCTGGCGATCGAGCTGGGCAGGTTCGGGGTCACGGCCAACGCGATCGCGCCCGGGTTCATCGCCACCGAGATGACCGCCGCGACCGCCGCCCGCGTCGGCGTCGACTTCGAGGACTTCAAGGCCGCGGCCGCCAAGGAGATCCCGGTCCGGCGCGTCGGCGTGCCCGAGGACATCGCCGGGACCGTCGCGTTCCTGGTGAGCGACGACGCGTCCTTCGTGTCCGGGCAGGTCATCTATGTGGCCGGTGGTCCCCGCGCGTGACGGGGCGCCCCGGGCGCGCGACCGGGAGAGGACGGAGGAGTCGCTGCGCGCGGCGGCGGTCGCGCTGCTGCGTCGCGGCGGCGTCCTCGCCGGGCTGAACCTGCGCCAGGTCGCCGACGAGGCCGGGGTCAACCGCGGGCTGGTCTACCAGTACTTCGGCTCCCGGCGGGCGCTGCTGCGCTCGGCACTGTTCCATCGCTCGCGCCCGAACGCCGAGGACGCGGTGGACGCGGCCGGGCTGCCGCTGCGGGAGCGGCTGTCGCGGCTGTTCTGGACGAGCCTGCGCAACCCCGAGCCGGTCCGTCTGGCGACGCTGCTCGTCCTGGACGGCGACGACCGGCCCCGGGTCCTGCTCAACCGGGGCGCCGGCCGGGAGGACCTCGCGGCGGAGGCGGCGCGCGGCGAGCTGCCGGTCGAGGACGTGGCGGCCGTGCAGGCGGCCATCGCGTCCACGGTCTACGGGTACACGCTGCTGCGCGAGCACCTCGCGCGGGAGATCGGTGTACCCGCCGAGGAGCTCGACGAGCGCATGGCCCGCTGCGTGGAGGCCATGTTCGCTCGCCGCCCCGGCTAGCGGGGGCGGGCCGCGGCGAGCCCTTCCGCGAGGGCGGAAGGGGCCTCGATCAGGGACGGGCCGTACCAGGTGAGGAGCCGGCCGCTGACGAGCGCGGCGTCGATGCCGGGGAAGGACTCGGGGCCGTCGTCCTCGGTGAAGCGGTACGGCTCGTCCGGCAGGACCACCAGGTCCGCGCCGGCCGCGTTCAGCTCGCCGAGCGGGATCTTCGGGTAGCGCTCGGGATGCCCGGCGTAGACGTTGGACACGCCGAGCCGGGCCAGGACGTCGCCGGCGAAGGTGTCGCGCCCGACGACCATCCACGGCCGCCGCCAGATCGGGACCACCGCCGTCCGGGGCTCGCCGGGTTCGACCTCCGCCCAGACGCGGGACGCCTCCGCCAGCCAGGCGGGCGCCGGTGCCCTGCACGCCTCGGCGAGCATGCGCCCCAGCGACGCCAGCGCCTCCTCGACCGTGCGGATCCGCGTCATCCACACCGGCACGCCGGCCGCGCGCAGCGCCGCGACGTCGGCGGGCCGGTTCTCCTCGGTGTTGCCGACGACGACGTCGGGCCGCAGCCCGATGATCTTCTCCAGGTCGGGGTTCTTGGTCCCCCGCACCCGCGGCACGTCCAGGCCCTCGGGGCGGGTGCACCAGTCGGTGGCGCCGGCGAGCAGCTCCGGCGCGGTCGCCGCGACCGCCTCGGTCAGGGACGGGACGATCGACACGACGCGGCGCACCCGGTCCGGGAGACGGGCCGGGGCGCCGGTGTCGTCGTGGACGGCCATCGGCGGCGGGCGTCAGACGTTGCGGCGGTACTGGCCGCCGACCTCGAAGAACGCGTCGGTGATCTGCTGGAGGCTGCACACGCGCGCCGCGTCCATCAGCACCGCGAACACGTTCTCGCCGGACCGGGCCGCGTCCTTGAGCGCGGCGAGGGCGGCCCGCGCCTCGTCCCGGTGCGCCCCCTGGTAGGCGTGGACGCGGTCGAGCTGGGAGCGCTTCTCGTCCTCGGTCGCGCGGGCGAGCTCGATCGTCTGCGGCGTCCCGTCGCCGGCCTCGGGGCCGCGGAAGGTGTTGACGCCGACGATCGGCAGGGAGCCGTCGTGCTTGCGCTGCTCGTACAGCATCGACTCGTCCTGGATGCGGCCGCGCTGGTAGCCGGTCTCCATCGCGCCGAGGCCGCGCGGGCCATGGTGGCCCGTCTGGTTGGGCTCCCAGGAGTTGTCGCTGCCCGCGCCGTGGAAGTCGTAGCCCTGGACGTTGAAGATGTCCATGGACTTGGCGACCTCCGC
>NZ_JBEZJP010000180.1:0-14520 GCF_040653175.1 Actinomadura sp. NPDC048032 | reverse complement strand
GGCCCGGACGCCGCCCGGAGCAGGTAGTCGGAGGCGTTGAAGGTGTCGGGCGGGACCGGTGCGGTCGCCGTTCCAGCACTGAACGTGACCAGCCGGAGCCCTCATGCATACCTCCGACGCCCGGATGCTCCGCGGCGCCGCGATCCCGACGTCGGTCGTCGGGGTGGGTGCCGTAGTGATCGGCCTGCTGACCGCGGGCGCCAAGGGCGCCCTCGCGGCGGCGCTGGCCTCCGTCGTGGTGATCGCCTTCTTCTCGGTGAGCGCGCTGGTGGTCTCCTGGGCCTCCCGCCTCTCGGCGCAGACGATGATGCTGGCCGCCCTCGCCAGCTACGCGGTGAAGATCCTCGCGGTGATGGTGCTGGTCACGGCCATCGACGGCGTGTCGATCTTCAACACCCAGGTCTTCGGCTGGACGGTCATCGGGCTCGCGCTGCTGTGGATCGGAGCCGAGTTCCGCGTCGTCCTGCAGCGGAGGCCCTACATTGACGACCCCGAGAACGTGCTGGACCGGAGTCCGTGATGAAGCGCTCGCGGACGGTACCGGCCACCATGACGGACTACTCCAATATGACCACCGCAGGCATGGCCTGCTATCGTCCGGAGCGCGATGAGCGAGCAGAAACGCCGGCCGGAGGACGGCCAGCGGGAATTCGCCGACGCCGCCTGGTCCGTGCCCAGCTACCTCCTTTCCGGGATGCTCATCTGGGGCGGTCTCGGGTGGCTGCTGTCCAAATGGACGCACCAGACCTGGCTGGTCCCGATCGGCCTGGTCATCGGCGTCGTGCTCGCCGTCTACCTGGTCTACGTGAAGTTCGGTCGCCACTCCTCCTGAGCGGCCCCGCCGCCGAGGAAGCCTTCGTGAAACATCACCACATTGATGAAGGGAACGCCGCGTGAACGCGCTGACGGTCCTCGCCTCCGGCGGAGAAGAGTTCCAGGCCCCCGGACCGGAGCTGTTCGACTTCCCGCCCCTGTTCGCCGGCGGCCCCGCGTGGCTCACCAAGCCGGTCGTCTTCGCGGTCGTCGGGTCGCTGGTGATCTGCGTCTTCTTCTGGAGCGCCTTCGCCAAGCCGAAGCTCGTGCCGCGGGGCGTGCAGAACCTCGGCGAGGTCGGCTACATGTTCGTGCGGGACGAGATCGCCCGCCCGTTCCTCGGCAAGAACACCGACCGGTGGATGCCGATGCTGATGTCGATGTTCTTCCTGATCTGGGTCTGGAACATCTTCGCGGTGGTCCCGATCATCCAGTTCCCGATCGCCTCGCACATCGCGTTCCCGATCGTCCTGGCGCTCTTCGTCTACATCATCAAGATCTACCTCGGGCTGCGGCACCAGGGCATCCGGTACTTCTCGAACATGATCCCCAGCGGCCTCCCGCTGCCGGTCTACTTCCTGCTGGTGCCGATCGAGTACCTCTCGACCTTCGTCCTGGCCCCCTTCACCCACGCGGTCCGGCTCTTCGCCAACATGTTCGCGGGCCACACGATCCTGGCGTTCTTCAGCCTGGTCGGCTTCTGGTTCCTCTTCGAGAAGCCCACGGTCGCCGGGTTCGGCGTCGGCATCATCGGTGTGATCGTCACGATCGCCATGACGGCGCTGGAGCTGCTGATCCAGTTCCTGCAGGCGTTCCTGTTCACCATGCTGGCCGCCATGTACATCTCGAGCGGCCTGGAAGCGGACCACTAAGACCCGCGGGGCACGCGACGCCCCGGCTCCGCGGACCCCATCGGACAACCTCGTAAGCCCAGACCGGCGGAGCTTCCGCCGGCCGACAGAAAAGGGAAAGAACATGGGAGACCTCGCTGCCCTCAGCGGTAACGTCACCTCGATCGGTTACGGCCTCGCGGCGATCGGCCCGGGCATCGGCGTCGGCATCATCTTCGGCCAGGGCGTGAACGCGATCGCCCGCCAGCCCGAGCTGACCGGTGTGATCCGCACCAACATGCTGCTGGGCTTCGTCCTTACCGAGGCGCTCGCCCTGATCGGCCTGGTCGCGCCGTTCATCTTCCAGGGCATCAAGTAGTAGCCGTCCGAACCTGAGGAAGGGCTGCAGACATGATCACAGCAGCTTCCGTCCTGGCGGCGGAGGAGAACAACCCTCTCATTCCGCACCCGTTCGAGCTGGTCGTCGGCATCTTCTCGTTCCTGGTCGTGCTGATCGTCCTCGGCAAGATCCTGACGCCGCGCATCCAGCAGACGCTGGAGGAGCGGACCGAGGCGATCGAGGGCGGCCTCCTGCGGGCCGAGCAGGCGCAGAAGGAGGCCCAGCAGGTCCTCGAGCAGTACAAGGCCCAGCAGAAGGCGGCCGCGGTCGAGGCGTCGAACGAGCGGCGCAAGGCCGAGGAGCAGGGCGCGCAGATCATCGCCCAGGCCAAGGAGCAGGCCCAGGTCGAGGCGCGCCGCATCGTCGAGAACGCCAAGGCGCAGATCGAGGCCGAGCGGCAGCAGGCGCTGCAGTCGCTGCGCGCCGAGATCGGGGCCATGTCGGTCGAGCTGGCCGGGCGCGTCGTGGGCGAGTCCCTTGAGGACAGCGCGCGGCAGAGCCGGGTCGTCGACCGGTTCCTCGAGGAGCTCGAGGAACGCGCTCGCACCCAGGAGCAGATCACATCATGACCATCACGGGAGCGGTGAGCAGGGCGTCGCTGGCCGAGGCCAAGGAACGGCTGGAGGCCGTGATCCCCTCCGCCGACCTGGCGCGGCTCGGCGGCGACCTGTTCGCGGTGCTGCACCTGATCGACCGCGAGCACGGTGTGCGGCGGGCGGTCTCCGACCCGTCGCGCGACGGGGCCGAGAAGGCGCAGCTCGTCCAGATCCTGCTGGAGGGCAAGGTGTCGCCGGCCGCTCTCGGGCTGGTCGCCGACGTCGCCCGGCTGCGCTGGTCGACGCCGTCGGAGATGTCGGACGCGCTGGAGATCCTCGCGGTCACCGCCGAGGCGGCCCGCGCCGAGGCCGCCGGCCGCATCGACGACCTGGAGGACGAGCTGTTCCGGTTCTCCCGGGTCGTCGAGGGGGAGCCGGAACTGCGCGGCGCCCTGGCCGACCCCGGCCTGCCGGCCGAGCGCAAGACCGGGCTGGTCAACGCGCTGGTGGACGGCAAGGTCACCGACGCGACACTGGCGCTGCTCACGGAACTCGTGCTGCGTCCGCGAGGACGTAGCCTGGAAAGCGGGCTCGCCGACTACGGCAAGCTGGTCGCCCAGCGCAGGCAGCGGCTGGTCGCCCTGGTCCGCTCGCCGGCGCCGTTGTCGGCGGCGCAGCGGACCCGGCTCGCCGCGGTGCTCGCCGCCGCCTACGGCCACGAAGTACATCTGAACATCGAGATCGACCCCACCGCGATCGGCGGCCTTTCGGTCCAGATCGGGGACGAGATCATCGACGGCACGATCGCCGGACGGCTGGACGACGTCCGCCGGCGGCTCGGCACCGGCTGACCCGCCGGCTAGCTGACCCCATAGGGAGCAAGAGAGGAATCATGGCGGAGCTGACGATCCGTCCGGACGAGATCCGGAACGCGCTGGAGCGCTTCGTCCAGTCGTACGAGCCCGAGGCCGCCGCGCGCGAAGAGGTCGGCACCGTCGTCGATTCCGGCGACGGTATCGCCCACGTCGAGGGCCTGCCCTCCGCGATGGCGAACGAACTCCTTGAGTTCGAGGACGGTACCCGTGGCCTGGCTCTGAACCTGGACGTGCGTGAGATCGGCGCCGTTGTCCTTGGCGACTTCAGCAAGATCGAAGAGGGCCAGAAGGTCCGCCGGACCGGCGAGGTCCTCTCGGTCCCCGTCGGCGACGGCTTCCTCGGCCGCGTCGTGGACGCGCTGGGCAACCCGCTGGACGGCAAGGGCCCGATCGAGACGACCGAGCGCCGCGCGCTCGAACTGCAGGCCCCCACGGTCGTGCAGCGGCAGTCGGTGAGCGAGCCGCTGCAGACCGGCATCAAGGCCATCGACGCGATGACGCCGATCGGCCGCGGCCAGCGGCAGCTGATCATCGGTGACCGGCAGACCGGCAAGACGACGGTCTGCGTGGACACGATCATCAACCAGAAGGAGAACTGGGAGTCCGGCGACGAGAAGAAGCAGGTCCGCTGCATCTACGTCGCGATCGGCCAGAAGGGCTCCACGATCGCCAACGTCCGCCGCTCCCTGGAGGAGGCCGGCGCGCTGGAGTACACCACGATCGTGGCCGCTCCCGCGTCCGACCCGGCGGGCTACAAGTACATCGCCCCCTACACCGGGTCCGCGATCGGCCAGCACTGGATGTACCAGGGCAAGCACGTCCTGATCATCTTCGACGACCTGTCGAAGCAGGCCGAGGCCTACCGCGCGGTGTCGCTGCTGCTGCGCCGCCCGCCGGGCCGCGAGGCCTACCCCGGTGACGTGTTCTACCTGCACTCGCGCCTGCTGGAGCGCTGCGCGAAGCTGTCGGACGACATGGGCGGCGGCTCGATGACGGGTCTGCCGATCATCGAGACCAAGGGCAGCGACGTGTCGGCCTACATCCCGACGAACGTCATCTCGATCACCGACGGGCAGTGCTTCCTGGAGACGGACCTGTTCAACCAGGGCGTCCGGCCGGCGATCAACGTCGGCATCTCGGTCTCCCGGGTCGGCGGCGACGCGCAGATCAAGGCGATGAAGACGGTCGCCGGCACGCTGCGCCTGGCGCTGTCGCAGTTCCGCGACCTGGAGGCGTTCGCCGCCTTCGCGTCCGACCTGGACGCCGCCTCGCGCGCCCAGCTGGAGCGCGGCGCCCGGCTGGTCGAGCTGCTGAAGCAGCCGCAGGGCAGCCCGTTCCCGGTCGAGCAGGAGGTCGTGTCCGTGTGGGCGGGCACCTCCGGCGCGCTGGACGACGTCCCGGTGGCCGACGTCCGCCGCTTCGAGCGCGAGTTCCTCGACTACATCGAGCGTGAGGAGGGCGGCCTGCTGACCTCCATCCGCGAGACCGGCAAGCTGTCCGACGACGGCCTCACCAGCCTCAAGAACACCATCACGGAGTTCAAGAAGGGCTTCCAGACCAGCGAGGGCGAGCTGCTCGCTGAGGAGCCCGTCGAGGCGATCGACGACGAGGACGTCAAGCAGGAGACGATCACCCGCGTCAAGAAGGGCTGACGGCCATGGCCGCACAGCTTCGTCAACTCCGGCAGAAGATCAAGACGGTCAAGTCGACCGCCAAGATCACTCGTGCCCAGGAGATGATCGCCACGTCGCGGATCGTCAAGGCCCAGCAGGCGGTGGCGGCCTCCAAGCCGTACGCCGACCAGATCACGCAGGCCCTGACCGCGCTGGTGAGTCACAACGTCGGGATCGACCACCCGCTGCTGGAGGAGCAGCCGGCCGACAACCGCAGCGCCGTGCTGATCATCACGAGCGACCGCGGGTTCTGCGGCGCCTACAACGCCAACGTCATCCGCGAGGCGGAGTCGCTGATCCAGGCGCTGCGGGACGAGGGCCGCGAGCCGGTTCCCTACGTCGTCGGCAACAAGGGCATCACCTGGTACCGGTTCCGGGGCCGGGACGTCGCCGAGACCTGGAACGGGTTCAGCGACCGCCCCGACTTCGGCAACGCCGAGCGGATCGGGCGGCGGCTGGCCGAGGACTTCCTCAAGACCGACGCCGAGGGCGGGGTCGGGGAGATCCACGTGGTCTACACCGAGTTCGTCTCGATGCTGACGCAGGCCGTCCGGGTCACCCGGCTGATGCCGCTGGAGATCGAGGAGACCTCGGAGACCGAGGCCGCCAAGGTCCCGCCGGCGTACGAGTTCGAGCCGTCCGCCCAGGCCGCGCTCGACCTGCTCCTGCCGAACTACATCGAGAGCCGCATCTTCCACATGCTGCTGCAGTCGGCCGCGTCCTTCCAGGCGTCGGTCCGGCGGGCCATGAAGTCGGCGACCGACAATGCCAACGAACTGATCGGGGTCTACACGCGCCAGATGAACCAGGCGCGGCAGGCGGCGATCACCCAGGAAATCAGCGAGATCGTCGGTGGCGCTGACGCGCTCGCCGATTCTGGCGGGGAGTGAGAAGGGTATGACTGCTCAGGTAGAGACGGCGACCGCGACCGGGCGCGTCGCCCGTGTCATCGGCCCGGTCGTCGACGTGGAGTTCCCCGCCGACGCCATTCCGGAGATCTACAACGCCCTCAACGCCCAGGTCACCCTGGGCGGCGAGGAGAAGACCCTGACGTTCGAGGTCGCGCAGCACCTCGGCGACAACATGGTCAGGGCGATCTCCATGCAGCCGACGGACGGCCTCGTCCGCGGCGCTCCGGTGTTCGACTCGGGCGAGTCGATCATGGTTCCGGTCGGTGACATCACCAAGGGCCACGTGTGGAACGCCCTCGGCGACGCGCTGGACGTCCCGACCGCCTCGCTGGAGGTCAACGAGCGCTGGGGCATCCACCGCAGCGCTCCGCCGTTCGACCAGCTGGAGTCCAAGACCGAGATGCTGGAGACCGGCATCAAGGTCATCGACCTCCTGTGCCCGTACGTCAAGGGCGGCAAGATCGGTCTGTTCGGCGGCGCGGGTGTGGGCAAGACCGTCCTCATCCAGGAGATGATCCGCCGCGTCGCCCGCAACTTCGGCGGCACCTCGGTGTTCGCCGGCGTGGGCGAGCGCACCCGTGAGGGCAACGACCTCTGGGTGGAGATGGACGAGGCGGACGTCCTCAAGGACACCGCGATGGTGTTCGGCCAGATGGACGAGCCGCCGGGCACCCGGCTGCGGGTGGCGCTGTCCGCGCTGACGATGGCGGAGTACTTCCGCGACGTGCAGAACCAGGACGTGCTGCTGTTCATCGACAACATCTTCCGGTTCACGCAGGCCGGTTCGGAGGTCTCCACGCTGCTCGGGCGCATGCCGTCCGCGGTGGGGTACCAGCCGACGCTGGCCGACGAGATGGGCGTGCTCCAGGAGCGGATCACGTCGACGCGCGGTAACTCGATCACCTCGATGCAGGCGATCTACGTTCCCGCCGACGACATCACCGACCCGGCGCCGCACACCACGTTCGCGCACCTGGACGCCACCACGACGCTGTCGCGGAGCATCTCCGAGAAGGGCATCTTCCCGGCGGTGGACCCGCTCGACTCCACCTCGCGGATCATGGACCCGCAGATCCTGGGGAACGAGCACTACGAGGTCGCCCAGGAAGTGATCCGGATCCTGCAGAAGTACAAGGAGCTGCAGGACATCATCGCGATCCTCGGCATCGACGAGCTCTCCGAGGAGGACAAGGTCACCGTCCAGCGGGCGCGGCGCATCGAGCGCTTCCTGTCGCACCCGATGTACGTGGCCGAGCAGTTCACCGGCCAGCCCGGTGAGACGGTGCCGAAGGACGAGACGATCTCCTCGTTCAAGGCGCTCGCGGAGGGCAAGTACGACCATCTCCCCGAGCAGGCGTTCTTCATGTGCGGCGGCATCGAGGATGTCGAGAAGAAGGCCAAGGAGCTGGAGAAGTAGTCCGCTCCGGCGGGCCGCGCCCGGGCTCCGCGCCCGGGCCGGCCCGCCGGATCCGCTCCAGTAGTCGGAGGGAAAGACGTGGCAACCCTGAAGGTCGGGCTGGTCTCGCCGGAGCGCGAGGTCTGGTCCGGCGAGGCCAAGATGGTGGTCGCGCAGACGATCGAGGGCTCGCTCGGCATCCTGCCGGGGCACGCCCCGGTGCTGGGCGTCCTCCTCGACGGCAGCGTGGTGAAGATCGAGCCCGCGGACGGCGGTGCGCCGGTCCTGGCGGCGGTCGGCAGCGGGTTCTTCTCCGTCGCCGCCAACGAGGTGTCGGTGCTGGCCGAGCAGGTCGAGCGGGCCGAGGAGATCGACGTCGACGAGGCCAAGCGGTCGCTCGACGAGGCCCTGTCCGCCGAGGGCGAGGACGCGACGCCGGAGCGGCGCGCCCGGGCGCGGCTGCGCGCGGCGGGCGTCGAGGCCTAGGTCCGGGCGAACGGCGGGGGACTTGGGCGAGCACCTGGCACTGGACGTCGGCGGGGTGCTCGCCGTGCTCGTCCTGGGGGCGGCGCTGCTGTTCGCCTCCATGGCGGTGCGCCGCTGGCTGTTCACGCGCGGCGGCGGCACCGTGGAGTGCAGCCTGCGCGAACTGCCCCGGGAGGGCGGAGCCCCCGGAGTGTGGAGGCTCGGCATCGGCCGCTACAAGGGCGATGTCCTGCACTGGCACCGCGTGTTCGGTTTCCGCAGAAGGCCCCGGCAGGTGATCCACCGCCGGGGCCTCGTCGTGTCCAACCGGCGCGTCCCGGACCGGGAGGAGGCCGAGGGCCTGCTGCCGGACGTGAGCGTCATCGAGGTCAGGGACGGCGACCTCGTGGTGGAGCTGGCGATGGGCGCTGCGGCCCTGACCGGGTTCCTGGCCTGGCTGGAGGCGGCTCCGCCGGGCTTCCCGGTCGACCTGCACTCCTCCGAATGAGGGGACGGGCGGGCGCGATCGGGGGCGGCCGGGCATGAGCTGGTAAGACCCCGGTATCGAATCGGCCTGGCCGTGCCGCCGCTGCTTGAGGCGGCCGGGGCGCGGGGTGAGGATCGCGCTGGTCCGCTCCCTTCTCCGCCCGCTGGAGTGCACGTGCGCATGCTCCTCACCGGCCGCAGGCATCCCGCCGTCCGCAGGCTCGCGTTCGGCACGGCCGTGGCGCTGCCCGCCCTGTTCCTGCCCGCCGCCCTGCCGACGGCCGGGGCCGCGCCGGCGCGTCCCGATCTCGCCGCGCTGGTCACGCTGGGGGACATCAGGCCCCACCTGGCCGCGTTCCAGGAGATCGCCGACTACAACGGCGGCGACCGGGCGGCGGGGAGGGCCGGCTACGACGTGTCCGTGCGGTACGTCACCGGGCGGCTGAAGAAGTACGGGTTCTCGCCGAGGGTGCAGAAGTTCACCTATCCGTACTGGCGGGAGCGGACGCCCGCGGTGTTCGCGCGGACGGCGCCGTCCAAGGCGTCCTACAGGCGGGAGGCCGACTTCCTCACGCTCGCGTACTCGGGTTCGGGCGATGTGACGGCGCCGGCGGCGGCGGTGGACGTCCCGTCCAAGGGGGAGGGGACGAGCGGCTGCGAGGCCGGTGACTTCAAGGGCTTCGCGAAGGGCTCGATCGCGCTCGTCCAGCGGGGGACCTGCACGTTCGCGGCCAAGGCCGCCAACGCGCGGGCGGCCGGGGCGTCCGCCGTGGTGATCTTCAACAAGCCGGGGGAGCGGGGACCGCTGAACGGGACGCTGTCGCGGCCGGCCGCGGTCCCGGTCGTCGGGCCGACGCACGCGGTGGGCGCCGCGCTGGTGAGGGCCGCGCGGAAGGGGGGCCTGAAGCTGCGGGTCAGGACCGACGCCGTGCACGGGAGGCGGGCGTCGGCCAACGTCATCGCCGACACCCCGCAGGGGCGGGCCGACAACGTCGTGGTCGCCGGCGCGCATCTGGACAGCGTCCCGGCGGGCCCGGGGATCAACGACAACGGCACCGGCGCGGCCGTCCTGCTCGCCGTCGCCGCCAAGATCAAGCAGCTCGGCCGGGACGGCCTGCGCAACCGGGTGCGGTTCGCCTGGTGGGGGGCCGAGGAGGAGGGCCTGCAGGGGTCGGAGCAGTACCTGCGGTCGCTGCCCGTGTCGCAGCGGGCGCGGATCGCGCTGAACCTGAACTTCGACATGCTCGGTTCGCCGAACGGCACCCGGGGCGTCTACGACGGCGACCACTCGACCGGCGCGGGCACGCGGGCGCCCGCCGGGTCGGGGGCGATCGAGCGGATGTTCCGGCAGTACTTCCAGGGCCGCCGCCTGCCGGTCACGGAGAGCCGGTTCGACGGGCGTTCCGACTACGGGCCGTTCGTCGAGCGGGGCATCCCGGCGGGCGGGATGGACACCGGCGCCGAGGGAGTGAAGACCGCCGCCGAGGCCAAGGTGTTCGGCGGCAGGGCGGGCAAGGCGTACGACCCGTGCTATCACGCGAGGTGCGACCGCCTGAAGAACGTCAACCTCAGGATGCTCGACAGCAACGCCGACGGGATCGCGCACGTGCTGCAGCACCTGGCCCGGACGACGGTCGCGGTGAACGGCGGCGCCCGCTTCGGCCCTGCGGCCGTGGACCCGTCCTACGCCCTGCTGTGGCAGGGCCCGTACCTGCTGCGTTGACGGCGGGCGGGCCCGGCCGGCCCGGCGTCACACCGAAGGGAACCCGAAGTCTTCGACCGGGGTGGCGGGGCCCGCGTTGTGGACGGGCCGCTCGGGATCGGTCATGCACTCCGCGAAGGGGCCGTCGGGGGCGCGGAGGCGTGCGAGCGTGGGGTCGAGATGGTCGCGGTGCCAGGTGCTCGGGCCGGTGTGCCCGCATCCCGGCGAGTCGGTGAGCCCCTGCCAGGCCATCCAGAGGGCGTGGAGGCGGGCGAGCGCCTCGGGATGCTCCCACCAGCGCGAGCACCACGGCCGGAGCGGGCTCACCTGGGTGACGTAGACGGGGACCAGGAGGACGTTGACCCAGGTGGCCATGGTCTCCAGTTCGAGGGTGTGCTCAGGGCCGTCCAGGTACAGGAGGAAGGTCGGCACGACCGGGCCTTCCTCCTCCGGCCGGCCGGCGGGGTCCTCGGCGTCGATCGACGCGGGCGAGGCGAGCCGATCGCGGAGTCCCTTGATGACCTCCGCGTGCCTGGCGAGACCGTGACCGTGGATCTCGACGACCGCGCGCAGGTCGGCGAGGTCCTCGGCGAGGCCGTCGGGTGAGTCGGTCATGATGCGTCTCCATCGGGGCTACTGGCTGCGAGCGCCATGGATGACCGTCCGGAGACCGTGGACCGAGTCAAGTTCGGCGTGACCGTTAGTCCGGTATGACGGTGATGCCCTAGTTTGGCGTCACGGCGATGTCGCCGTCGCGCGTGCGCAGGTCGAGGCGCCGCGCGGACCGCGAGTCCTGGCGGACGCCCGGGTCGATCCGCCTGGCCCCCTGGGCGGACAGCGAGATGGCGTACCCCTCCTCGCCCGGCAGGCGCAGCCGGATCGGGCCGCTCCCGGCGACGGCCCGGACGTCGGCGGGCGGCGAGTCCAGCCGCATCGTGATCTCGCCGTCGTCGCTCCGGGCGGTGATCCGGTCGGCGGCGAGCCCGTCCAGGGTGATCGAGCCGCTGCCGGTGCGGAGGTCGGCGACGCGGACGCGCCCGCTCACCTCCATCCGGCCGTCGGACGCGCGGGCCTTCAGCCGGTCGGCGGTGAGGTTCCCGGCCGTGACGGCGCCGCTGCCGCTGCGCAGGTCGGCGGTGGCCACGCGGCCCGTCACGCGCACCGCCCCGTCGTCGGCGCTGATCGACACCGTCGCGGCCCGCAGGTCCGTCGCCCTGATCGCGCCGCTGGCGCTGCGCAGCCGCACCGTCCCGGCGAGGCCGGACACCTCGATCGCCCCGTCCCCGCTGTCGACCTGCACGGGCGTGCTGCGCGGGACCTGGACGCGGTAGGAGACCCCGCACGCGGAGAACCCCATCACGTTCCGGCCGCACGAGGACGACAGGGCCAGGGTGGAGCCCTCGGAGACGTGCCGTGCCTTCGGCCTGTTCTTGTCGTTGGACCAGCGCAGCCGCTCGGTGATCCTGATGCCGGGGGAGTCGGACGCGGTGACCTCGACCCGCCCACCGTGCGCCCTGATCCTCAACCCGGTGGTGCCCGCGGGCGCGGAGTAGGAGTGGTCCTGCTGGTGCCGGCCGACGCTCACGTTGCCGCAGCCCGTCAGCGCCGCCGCGGTCAGCGCCGTGGCGGCCGCGGCGGCCGTGGCTGTCAGAGTCCTCACGTGGTCTCTCCCCGTCGTCGGCGTACGGCCCGTCAAGGGCAAGCCTGCTCCAGGCGCGGCGGCGCCCGCCAGGAGGGGAGCCGGTCAACCGGGGGTGGGGTTAGCCCCACCCCCGTGACGCCTCAGCGCTCGCCGCCGGGCTTCCACAGGACGTCGCCGGTCTCGGCGTTGGCGACGCGGCAGAGGATGAACAGCAGGTCCGACAGCCGGTTGAGGTATTTGGCCGTCAGCGCGTTCACACCGCCCTCGGGCGTGTCGCCGGCGTCGCCGTGGGCCTCGATCGCGGCCCAGGCGGACCGCTCGGCCCGGCGCGTCACCGTCCGCGCGACGTGCAGGAGCGCGGCGCCGGGCGTCCCGCCGGGGAGGATGAAGCTGCGCAGCGTCGGAAGATCGGCGTTGTACTCGTCGCAGGCCTCCTCCAGGCGCTCGACGTAGGACGGCTCGATGCGCAGCGGCGGGTACTGCGGGTCGGGGACGACGGGCGCGCACAGGTCGGCGCCCACGTCGAACAGGTCGTTCTGGACGCGGGTCAGCAGCGCGACCAGCCCCTCGGGCAGGGATCCGAGCGCGATCGCCGTGCCGATCGCGGCGTTGGCCTCCTCGACGTCGGCGTACGCGGCGAGGCGCGGATCGGTCTTGGACGTGCGGGACGCGTCCCCCAGCGCGGTGGTGCCGTCGTCTCCCGTGCGGGTGTAGATCCGGGAGAGCACGACGGGATTGTCCCTGTTCTTCGCCATGGGGGCAGCCTAGCCCTGCCGCTGGCAGAAGCCCGTTCGGTAGGGTTTCGGAAAGACCTCGGAGGCCGCCGTGTACGACTACATCATCGTGGGAGCGGGCAGTGCGGGCTGCGTCCTGGCCGCCCGCCTGACCGAGGACCCCTCCGTGAAGGTCCTGCTGCTGGAGGCGGGCCCGCCCGACGACGCCCCCGAGATCCACATCCCTGCCGCGGTGGCCGCGCTGATCAAGGGCCCGTACGACTGGGACTACGCGACCGTCCCGCAGGAGCACGCGGCCGGGCGCAGCGTGTACTGGCCGCGCGGGCGCACGCTCGGCGGCAGCTCGTCCACCAACGCGATGATCTACATCCGCGGGGCCCGGCACGACTACGACACCTGGCGCGACTCCTACGGCTGCGAGGGCTGGGGCTACGAGGACCTGCTGCCCTACTTCGTCCGCGCCGAGGACCAGCAGCGCGGCGAGCTGCCCTACCACGGCGTCGGCGGCCCGCTGCGCGTCGAGGACCTGCGCTACCGGCATCCCCTGACCCGCGCGTGGGTGCAGTCGGCCAAGGCGTACGGCCTCGCCGCCAACCACGACTTCAACGGCGCCGACCAGGACGGCGTCGGCTTCTACCAGGTCACCCACAAGCGCGGCCGCCGCTGGTCGACCGCCGCCGGCTACCTGCACCCGATCGAGCACCGCCCGAACCTGACGGTCGTCACCGACGCCCTCGCCACCCGCGTGGTGATCGAGGACGGCCGCGCCGTCGGCGTCCGCTACGAGGCGCGCGGCGAGACGATGTCGGCCCGCGCCGAGGCCGAGGTGATCCTGTCGGGCGGCGCGGTGAACAGCCCGCAGCTCCTCATGCTCTCGGGCGTCGGTCCCGCCGACCACCTGCGCTCCCTCGGCATCGACGTCCTGGTCGACTCCCCGGTGGGGCAGCGGCTCCAGGACCACCCGTTCGTGAACGTCATGTTCGCCACGCCCCGCACCAAGCCCCTCTGGGAACTGGCGAACGCCCGCTCCTTCGCCCTCTACCAGGCCCTGGCGCGCGGCCCCTACGCCTCGAACGTCGCCGAGGCCGGGGGGTTCGCCCGGACGGTGGAGGGCCTGCCCGCCCCCGACCTGCAGTACCACGTCCTGCCGACCCCGTTCGTCAACCAGGGCCTCACCGACTCCTCCGAGCGCCTGCTGTCGGTCATGGTCACCGCGGTGGCGATCGCGAGCCGCGGGGCGCTGACCCTCCGCTCCGCCAGCCCCCATGCCAAGCCGCTGATCGATCCCGCCTACCTCGCCGACAAGGCCGACCTGGACATCCTGGTCGCCGGCGTCCGGCAGGCCCGCGAGATCGCCTCCACCGGGCCGCTGGCCTCCCTGATCGGCGGCGAGTGGGCCCCCGGCGAGCAGGTCGACTCCGACGAGGCCATCGCCGACTTCGTCCGCCGCGAGGCCGCGACGCTCTTCCACCCCACCAGCACCTGCGCGATGGGCGCGGACGACTCCGTCTGCGACACCGAACTGCGCGTCCGGGGCGTCGAGGGCCTGCGCGTGGTCGACGCCTCGGTCATGCCGGCCGTCCCGCGGGGCAACACCAACGCCCCGACCATCGCGATCGCCGAACGCGCCGCCGACCTGATCCGGGGCCGCGCCCCCCTCGCGCCCGCGGGCGCCCGGAAATGAGGAACGCCCCCGTCGGAGACGACGGGGGCGTGGCCGCTGGGACGCAGGCTGCGGGGCTCACCGCTTGAGCGCCTTCACGATACGGGCGCGGCGGCTGTTCTTCCCCTCCGCCCGCAGCACTCGTACGCGGTCCTCGATGACGACCTTCATGAACTCCTGGCTGAACATCCGCTTCTCCTTGTTTCCCGCCGGGCCCTCTCGGCCCGACATGTACAAGGTTCGTCCTAAGGCCCCACCCTGAGCATCGGGACGACGCCCTATCTAGGCATGCCTAGGACGCCTTAGACCCGGCCGTCCCGCCGGCAGGACCGCGTAGGACGCTCAGACGCGTCCGGGCGGCCCGGGTATGGACAGGCGGAGCGCGATGTGTCAC
>NZ_JBEZJP010000179.1:0-14525 GCF_040653175.1 Actinomadura sp. NPDC048032 | reverse complement strand
GCTGTGGCCGCCCGTCACGACGGGGATCGGCCGCTGAACAGGCCGGGGATGGGCGTCCACGCCCGCGAAGTCGACGTGGCGGCCGTGGAAGGACGTTCCCGATCAGGTGAGGTCGTACCGGTCGAGGTTCATCACCTTGTCCCACGCGGCGACGAAGTCGAGGACGAACTTCTCGCCCGCGTCGTCGCTCGCGTAGACCTCCGAGACGGCGCGCAGCTCGGAGTTCGCGCCGAACACGAGGTCGGCCCGGCTGCCGGTCCACCTGAGCGCCCCCGAGGCGTCGCGCCCCTCGAAGGTCTCAGAGGTCATCGGGTCCTCGCCCGTGCCCTTCCACACCGTGCCCATGTCGAGCAGGTTCACGAAGAAGTCGTTGGTCAGCGCACCGGGGTTGTCGGTGAGGACGCCGAGCGACGACCCGTCGTAGTTCGCCCCGATGGCGCGCAGGCCGCCGACGAGGACCGTCATCTCCGGCGCGGTCAGCGTGAGCAGGTTCGCCCTGTCGACCAGGAGGAACTCGCCCGGCAGGACGTTGCCCTTCTGGAGGAAGTTGCGGAACCCGTCGTGCGTCGGCTCCATCACCTCGAAGGACTCGACGTCGGTCTCCTCCTGGGAGGCGTCGGTGCGCCCCGGCGTGAAGGGCACCTCGACGTCGTACCCGGCGGCCCTGGCGGCCTCCTCGACCCCGGCGCACCCGCCGAGCACGATCAGGTCCGCGATGGAGATCCGCTTGTTGCCGGTCTGCTCGGCGTTGAACGTCTCCTGGACCTGCTCCAGGGTCCGCAGCACGTTCCGCAGCTCGTCGGGGTTGTTGACCTCCCAGCTGCGCTGCGGCTCCAGCCGGATCCGGGCGCCGTTGGCGCCGCCGCGCTTGTCGGTGCCGCGGAACGACGCGGCCGACGCCCACGCGGTGGTGACGAGCTGGGCGACCGACAGCCCGGAGTCCAGCAGGCGGCGCTTGAGCGCGGCGACGTCCTCGGCGTCGACGAGCTCGTGGTCCACCGCCGGGACCGGGTCCTGCCAGATCAGCCTCTCGGACGGGATCTCGGGGCCGAGGTAGCGGCTGACGGGGCCCATGTCGCGGTGGGTCAGCTTGAACCAGGCGCGGGCGAACGCGTCGGCGAACTCGTCCGGGTTCTCCATGAAGCGCCGCGAGATCGGCTCGTAGATCGGGTCGAAGCGCAGCGACAGGTCGGTCGTCAGCATCATCGGCTGGCGGTTCAGCGTGCCGTCCTCCGGGTCGGGGACGGTGTTGGCCCCCGCGCCGTCCTTCGGCCGCCACTGCTGCGCCCCGGCGGGGCTCTCGGTCAGCTCCCACTCGTACCCGAAGAGGACCTCGAAGAAGGTGTTGTCCCACTTGGTGGGGGTGGGCGTCCAGGTGACCTCGAGGCCGCTGGTGTAGGAGTCGCGGCCCTTGCCGGTGCCGTGCGTGCCCTTCCAGCCGAGGCCCATGTCCTCCAGCGGGGCGGCCTCGGGCTCGGCGCCGATGCTGTCGGCCGGCGCGGCGCCGTGCGTCTTGCCGAAGGTGTGGCCGCCGGCGATCAGCGCGACGGTCTCCTCGTCGTTCATCGCCATGCGGCCGAACGTCTCGCGGATGTCGCGCGCCGCGGCGACCGGGTCCGGGTTGCCGTTCGGGCCCTCCGGGTTGACGTAGATGAGGCCCATCTGGACCGCGGCCAGGGGCTTCTCCAGCTCGCGCTCGCCGCTGTAGCGCTCGTCGTCGAGCCAGGCGGTCTCGGGGCCCCAGAAGACGTCCTCCTCGGCCTCCCAGGCGTCGCGGCGTCCGCCGGCGAAGCCGAAGGTCTTCAGGCCCATCGTCTCCAGGGCGACGTTGCCGGCCAGGATCATCAGGTCGGCCCACGAGATCTTGCGGCCGTACTTCTTCTTGACCGGCCACAGCACGCGGCGGGCCTTGTCGAGGCTCGCGTTGTCCGGCCAGCTGTTGAGGGGCGCGAAGCGCTGCTGGCCCGCGCCGGCGCCGCCGCGGCCGTCGCTGACGCGGTAGGTGCCCGCGCTGTGCCACGCCATGCGGATGATCAGCGGCCCGTAGTTGCCGAAGTCGGCGGGCCACCAGTCCTGGGAGTCCGTGAGGACGTGCGCGATGTCCTGCTTCACGGCGGCGAGGTCGAGGCTCTCGAACGCCTCGGCGTAGTTGAAGTCCTCGCCCAGCGGGTTGGCCATGGGCGGGTTCTTGGCGAGCAGCTTCAGGTTGAGCCGTTCCGGCCACCAGCCGCGGTTGCCGCCCCCCTGGGTCGGGTGGGGAGCGCGCTCGTGCGCGACCGGGCAGCCGCCACCGGCGGCGGCTTCGTTCTTCTCGGACATGTGATTCCTTCCAGGGCGACCGTGGGTGAATCAGGAACTGTGGGCGGTTGAGCAGTCGGGGCAGAGGCCCCAGTAGACGACCTCGGCCTCGTCGATCAGGTAGCCGCGGTCGTCGGAGGCCGTCAGGCAGGGCGCCGCGCCCACGGCGCAGTCGACGTCGGCGATGGCCCCGCACGAACGGCAGACGACGTGGTGGTGGTTGTCCCCGATCCGCGACTCGTAGCGGGCCACGGAACCGGACGGCTGGATGCGCCGCAGCAGGCCCGCCGCCGTCAGCGCGCGCAGCGAGTCGTAGACGGCCTGGTGGGAGACCTTCGGGAGTTCCTCGCGCACGGCGCCGATGACCGACTCGGTGTCGGCGTGCGGGTGCGCGTCGACGGCGCTCAGCACCGCCAGCCGCGGGCGGGTCACGCTCAGGGCGGCCGCACGCAGCATCGCGTGGAAGTCCAAGGAGCTGGCCACGACCCCAGACTGTCCCATTTTCTGGAATCAGTCAAGATATTGAATGAACCATGTTCAGGAAGATCGTTTCTTTACCCGCGACCGGCCGCGCACGGGGGTCCTCGCGAGCCTAGATCCGGCGGCCGGGCCGGTCACCTGGCGAAGTTCGCCGTCGATCGCCGCCGGTTCCGGCGAGAATTGCCGATTTCCAAGATCGCGGGAGCTGGTTCGGTGCGCGAGCTGGGGTGATCCCGGACGCCGGCACGGGGCCCGCACGGCGCCCGCACCAGGGTCTTGCCGACGCCCCGGCCGCTGGCTACCTTGACCCTAAATAGATAGGAAACCTTCCTGTCTAATACGTGAACGATCTCGGGGTTCGGGGGAATCCGCCAGCCTGCCTGAAGCGATGGAGTGAGCCCTTGCGCCCCCGCTCTGCCCTCGGCGTCCTCGCCGCCCTGCTCCTCGTCCTCGCCCTCGCGCCCGGCGCGCACGCCGCCGGCGCCGCCACCGCGACCTTCACCAAGCCCTCCGACTGGGGCTCGGGCTGGGAGGGACGCTTCACCCTCACCAACGGCACCGACACCGCGATCAACGGGTGGCGGGTCGAGTTCGACCTGCCGTCCGGGACGTCCGTCGGCTCCTACTGGGACGCGCTGCTGACGAAGAACGGCCAGCGGAACACGTTCCAGAACCGCGAGTACAACGCCGTCCTGCCGCCCGGAGGGTCCGTCACGTTCGGCTTCCTCGGGAACGGTCCCGGGAGCCCGCAGAACTGCACGTTCAACGGGCGGCCCTGCGCGGGCGGGCCGACCGATCCCCCGGGCGGGCTCGGCGCCCCCGGCACGCCCACGGTCACCGGACGGACCGACACCTCGCTGACGCTGGCCTGGCAGCCCGGAAGCGGGACGCCCACCGGGCACCGCGTCTACGAGGGCCCGGACCTGAAGGCGACGGTCACCGGGACCTCCGCCACGGTCGGCGGGCTCGCCAAGTGCTCGACACACACCTACACGGTCAGGGCCTACGACGACAAGGGCGAGTCGCCGGCCAGCGCGGCCGTCACCGGGACGACCGGCGGGTGCGCGACCGGACCGCTGCCCAAGCACTTCCTGACCGGCTACTGGCACGACTTCGTCAACCCGGCGCAGGAGATCAGGCTCTCGCAGGTCCCGGACCAGTACGACCTGGTCGCCGTGGCCTTCGGCGAGGCGACCGGCCGGTCCGGCGAGGTCTCGTTCCGCGTCGACCCCGAGCTCTCCACGGCCCTCGGCGGCTACACCGACGCGCAGTTCAAGGCCGACATCGCCGGCCTGCATGCCAAGGGCAAGAAGGTCATCCTGTCGGTCGGCGGCGAGAAGGGCGCCATCCGGGTCGCGGACGGCGCGTCCGCGCAGCTCTTCGCCGACTCGGTGTCCGGGCTGATGACGCAGTACGGGTTCGACGGCGTCGACATCGACCTGGAGAACGGCCTCAACCCGACCTTCATGGAGCAGGCGCTGCGGGCGCTGCGCGCCAAGGCCGGCGCCGACCTGATCATCACGATGGCGCCGCAGACGCTCGACATGCAGTCGACCGGCGCGTCGTACTTCCAGCTCGCACTGAAGATCAAGGACATCCTCACCGTCGTCCACATGCAGTACTACAACTCGGGCGCGATGCTCGGCTGCGACCAGAAGGTGTACGGGCAGGGGACGGTCGACTTCATGACCGCGCTGGCCTGCATCCAGCTGGAGAACGGGCTGCGCCCCGACCAGGTGTCGCTCGGGCTCCCGGCCGGGCCCGGCGCGGCGGGCGGCGGGGTCGTGGCCCCGTCGGTCGTCAACAACGCGCTCGACTGCCTCGCCAAGGGGACCGGCTGCGGCACGTTCAAGCCGTCGCGCGCCTACCCCGACATCCGCGGCGCGATGACGTGGTCCGTCAACTGGGACGTCACCAACGGCGGCGGCTTCGCCGGGACCGTCGGCCCGCACCTGGACACCCTGCCGTAGGGAGGCCGCCATGAAGAGGATCTGGGTTGTGGCGGCCATGGTCGCCGGGCTGCTGACCGGGGTCACCGCCCCGGCCCACGCGGACAACATCCTGGCCAACGCCGGGTTCGAGAGCGGTTCGCTCAGCCCTTGGACGTGCGACGGCGGCTCGGTCGTGACGAGCCCGGCACGGACGGGCGGGCACGCGCTCGCGGGCGGGGTGTCGGCCGGGAGCACCGGCCAGTGCACGCAGACCGTGAGCGTGAAGGCGAACACCGCGTACACGCTGTCGGCCTGGGTGCGCGGCAGCTACGTCTACCTCGGCGTGACGGGCGGGACGTCCGCGTGGACGCCGTCCGCCGCCGACTTCACCAAGCTGTCGCTGACGTTCACGACCGGCGCCGACCAGACGTCCGTGCAGATCTACCTGCACGGCTGGTACGGCAACGGCGCGTACTACGCCGACGACGTCGCCCTCGACGGTCCCGGCGGCACGCCGCAGCCGGGCGTCCCGGGCGCGCCCGGCGCCCCGAGGACGGGCGCGGTCACCGACGGCTCGATCGCCCTCCAGTGGGGGGCGTCGTCAGGGACGGTCACCGGCTACCGCGTCTACGAGGGCACCGCGGTCAAGGCCACGGTCACCGGGACGGCCGCCACCGTCTCGGGCCTGGCCGCGTGCAGCTCGCACACCTTCACGGTCGCCGCCTACAACGACGTCGGCGAGTCGGTGAGATCAGGGCCCGTCAGCGCGCGGACCAGCGGCTGCACCGACACCGGGCTGCCCAGGCACGCGCTCGTCGGCTACCTGCACGCGAGCTTCGCCAACGGCTCCGGCTACGTGCGGATGGCGGACGTCCCGGACGCGTGGGACATCATCGACCTCGCGTTCGGCGAGCCGACGTCGCCCACCTCCGGCGACATCCGGTTCACCCGCTGCCCGGCGAGCGAGTGCGCGAACGTGGAGAGCGACGAGGAGTTCGTCGCCGCGATCCGCGCGAAGCAGGCGCAGGGCAAGAAGGTGCTGATCTCGATCGGCGGCCAGAACGGGCAGGTGCAGCTCACGACGGCGGCCGCGCGGGACGCGTTCGTCCGGTCGGTGTCGGCCATCATCGACAGGTACGGGCTGGACGGCCTCGACGTCGACTTCGAGGGCCACTCGCTCTACCTGAACGCGGGCGACACCGACTTCCGCAACCCGACCACCCCGGTCATCGTCAACCTGATCTCGGCGCTGAAGTCGCTGAAGGCGAAGTACGGGGCGAAGTTCGTCCTGACGATGGCGCCCGAGACGTTCTTCGTGCAGGTCGGGCACCAGTTCTACGGCGGCGCGGGCGGCGGCGACAACCGGACGGGCGCGTACCTGCCGGTGATCGACGCGATGCGGGACGACCTGACCGTCCTGCACGTCCAGGACTACAACTCCGGGCCGGTGACGGGCCTGGACGGCCAGTACCACACCATGGGCGGCGCCGACTTCCACATCGCGATGACCGACATGGTGAAGGCCGGGTTCCCGGTCGCGAACACCGGCCGCACGTTCCCCGGGCTGCGCCCCGACCAGATCGCGGTCGGCCTGCCCGCCGCGGTCAGCGCCGGCAACGGGCACACGCCGCCCGCCCAGGTGCAGCAGGCCGTGAACTGCCTGGTCAAGGGGCAGAACTGCGGGTCCTACACGCTCCGCGGCGGGACGTCCCCCGACCTGCGCGGCCTGATGACGTGGTCGATCAACTGGGACCGCTACTACGGCTGGGAGTTCATGAACAGCCACGAGCCCTTCCTGAACGGCCTGCCCTGAGCCGCCCTCCCCGACCGGCCTTCCGGACCGGCCTCCCCTGACCCGCCCCCCGCCTCCTTCACCGGACCCCACCCCCACCGGAAGGAAACCCATGCGATCGACCCGCAGGAAGGCCGCCGTGGCGGCGGCCGCGGTGCCGGCCGCGTCCGCGCTGGCCGTGCTCGGCACGGCGACGGCCGCGAGCGCGCACGGCACGATGTCCGATCCGCCCAGCCGCGTGTACGTGTGCAACCAGGAGGGCCCCGAGAGCCCCAAGTCGGAGGCGTGCAAGGCGGCCGTCGCGGCCAGCGGCGCGCAGGCCTTCTACGACTGGAACGAGGTGTCGCTGCTGGACGCGGGCGGGCGGCACCGGGAGATCATCCCGGACGGGCAGCTGTGCAGCGCCGGACGGGCCAAGTACCGGGGCCTGGACCTCCGGCGCGCGGACTGGCCCGCCAAGCCGATGAGGGCGGGCCAGCAGACGATCACCTACCGCGCGTCCGCGCCGCACGGGGACAGCAACTTCGAGTTCTACCTCACCCGCGAAGGCTGGGACCCGACACAACCGCTGCGCTGGGGCGACCTCGTCCCGCTGGCGAGCTTCACGCACCAGAACCCGTCCGAGTACACCAACTGGACGCTGAACATCCCGCCGCGGACGGGCCGCCACATCCTGTACTCGATCTGGCAGCGGGTGCTGGGAAGCCAGGAGGCGTTCTACACCTGCTCCGACGTCGACTTCGGCGGGACGAACAACCCGACCCCGACCCCGACTCCCACTCCGACCCCCACGCCCACCGAGACGCCGACGCCCACGCCGACTCCCACGCCGACCGGGACGCCGGGCGGGACGTGGAAGGCGGGGACGGCCTACGCCGCGGGCGACCGGGTGACCTACGGCGGCGCGACCTACGCGTGCCGCCAGGCGCACACGGCGATCGCCGGCTGGGAGCCCCCGACCACGGCCGCGCTCTGGCAGCCGGTCTGACGAGCCCGCGACGATGAGGCGCGGCCTGACGACGTCCGGCTCGCTGGCGCTTGTCGCCGCGTGCGTCGTCCTGCTCGCGGTCCAGTGCGGGGCCGGCGGCGGTCCGCCGTCGCCGGTCCCCGTGCAGGCGCGCGGCGGGACCGGATTCAACTCCACCGACGTCATGTTCCTGCAGATGATGGTCCCGCATCAGGGCCAGGGCGTGAAGCTGGCCCGGACGGCCCGCGGGCGTGCCGTCCGCCCCGAGGTCGCGACTCTGGCAGCGGCGATCGAGACGACGCAGCTCGCCGAGATCAGGGACATGGCGGGACGCCTGAGGGCCTGGCACCGGCCGCCGACGGCGGACCCGCACTCCCACGAGCACGACCTGCACGGCGGAATGCCCGAGACCACCGACGCCGAGCTGGAGGCGCTGGCGAGGACGCCGCCGGACCGGTTCGAGCACGCCTTCCTCGACCTGCTGATCGCCCACCAGGACGACGCCGTCCAGCTGGCGCGGCTGGAAACCGGCAGGGGCGAGGACGCCTGGACGAGGCGGCTCGCGCGGCGCGTCGACAGCTCACGCTCTGCCGAGATCGACCGGATGCTGGCGCTCCTCGGTTCCCCGACCCCGAAGAACCACCCCCAGAAGTAGGTGTTCGCGCATGCGCAGATTAATCGGAATCCTTGTCGCCTTCGTGGTCGTGGCGGCGCTGGCCGCCGCGCCCGCGCAGGCGGCCGACCGGCTGACGGCGACGTTCAGCCTGTCCGGCACGACGGGCAAGTACGTGGTCGGCAACCCCGGGACGGCCGACGTCAGCGGCTGGAAGCTCGTCTTCGAGCTGCCCGCGGGGGTGACGGCGAGCAACCCGCAGAACGCCGCGCTGTCGCAGAACGGCACGAAGGTGACGCTGACCCCGGCGTTCTACATCAACACCGTCAAGGCGGGCGGGACCACCGAGCCCTACAGCCCGACGTTCACGCTCAGCTCCGCCGCCCAGCCGACGAGCTGCACGCTGAACGGCGCGAACTGCGACGGGACGGGGGAACCGCCGCCCGCGCCGGCCGGGATCACCGCGGAGTACACGGTCAGCGGGACCCAGGCCAAGTTCGTCGTCGCGAACCACACCAGCGCGTCGATCAGCAACTGGTCGGTCGTGTTCGACCTGCCGGCGGGCGTGACCGCGAGCGGCGCCGACAACGGGACGGTCAGCCAGAGCGGCACCACGGTCACCCTCACCCCCGTCTACTACAACTCCACGATCGGGGCCGGGCGGACGACCGAGCCCTACAGCCCGACGTTCACCGTCAGCAGGTCCGGCGCCGAGCCGACGAGCTGCCGCGTCAACGACGTCAACTGCGACGGCGCCGCCGACGTGCCGCCGGGCGCGCCCGGCGGCCTGAAGTCCACGGTCAGGACGACCAGGACCGTGTCGCTGGCCTGGGACGCGGCGAAGGCGGGCAGCCTGCCGGTCACCGCGTACGAGGTCTACAACGGGTCGGCTCTCGCGACCACCGTCCCCGAGACGAACGCCACGGTCACCGGCCTCACCCCGAACACCGAGTACACGTTCACGGTGAAGGCCCGCGACCGGAAGGGGAACCTGTCCCCCGCCAGCGCGCCCGTCACCGTCAGGACCAACGACCCGGCGGCGGACACGCAGGCGCCGTCCGTCCCGACCGGGCTGCAGAGCACCGGCAAGGATTCCGCCAGCGTGAAGCTCGCGTGGACGGCCTCGACCGACAACACCGGCGTCGCGAACTACGACGTGCTGGTGGACGGGAAGGTCGCCACGACCGTGGCCGGCACCAGCGCCACGGTCGCGGGGCTGTCGCCGTCCACCGAGTACGCGTTCGCCGTCCGGGCGCGCGACCTGTACGACAACGTGTCGGCGGCGAGCGCGGCGGTGAAGGTGAAGACCGACGACGTGGTCAGCGGCGGCTACGCGCGCGTCGGCTACTTCGTCCAGTGGGGCATCTACGGCCGCCAGTACTTCGTGAAGAACCTGGACACCACCGGCAACGCGGCCCGCCTCACCCACATCAACTACGCGTTCGCGAACGTCGACCCGGTCAACCTGACGTGCCTCCAGGGCGTCACGAAGGGCACCACGGCCGACCCGCAGGACCCGAGCCAGGGCGACGGAGCGGGCGACGCCGAGGCCGACTACGGGCGCCCGTTCAGCGCCGCCCAGTCGGTGGACGGCGTCGCCGACACGGGCTGGGAGAAGCTGCGCGGCAACTACAACCAGCTGAAGAAGCTCAAGGCCAAGTACCCGAAGCTGAAGGTGCTGATCTCGATCGGCGGCTGGACGTACTCCAAGTACTTCTCCGACGTCGCCAGGACCGACGCGTCCCGCAGGAAGTTCGCCGCGTCCTGCATCGACACCTACATCAAGGGCAACCTGCCCGACTACAACGGCGCGGGCGGTCCGGGCACGGCCGCCGGGATCTTCGACGGCATCGACCTCGACTGGGAGTGGCCGGGCGCCGAGGGCCACGCGGGCAACCACGTCAGCCCGGACGACAAGCACAACAACACGCTGCTCATCGCCGAGTTCCGCCGCCAGCTCGACGAGCTGACGAAGTCGACCGGCAAGCGCTACCTGCTGTCGGCGTTCACCCCCGCCGACCCCGCGAAGATCGACGCGGGCTGGGAGCTGGCGGAGGTCGCCAAGTCCATGGACATCTTCAACGTCCAGGGCTACGACTTCCACGGCGCGGGCAGCGACAACTCCTGGGAGCCCAACCGGACGGGCCACCAGGGCAACCTCTACGCCGACACCGACGACCCGTACCCGTTCCACTTCAGCGTCGAGAACGCGGTCAAGCCGTACCTGGACGCCGGGGTGAACCCGCGCAAGCTCACGCTCGGCCTCGCCTACTACGGCCGCGGCTGGCAGAACGTGACCGACGGCGGCAAGAGCGGCGAATGGCAGGCCGCCAAGGGCGCGGCGCCCGGGCAGTTCCAGGAGGAGGCCGGGACGCGCGGCTACAGCAACCTGATCGCCAGCGTGCCCAACTGCCGGGTCGTCCACGACGAGCAGGCGGTGGCGACGTCCTGCTACACCGGCGACAACGGCCAGTGGTGGACGTTCGACGACGCCTGGTCGATCCAGAAGAAGACCGCCTGGCTGCGGAGCAAGAACCTGCTCGGCGCCATGATCTGGGAGATGTCCGGCGACCCGGGCGTCCTGACCAAGGCCCTCGACGACGGCCTGAAATGAGCGGGCCCGAGATGACGGCCTGAGATGACGGCCTGAGCCCGTCCCGTCCCCGATCCCAGGGCCGGCGTCGCTGCCCGCTCGCGGCGCCGGCCCTGTTCCATGCCCGGACGCCATCCCCGGGGCCTCCCTCTCCGGTCCGGAAGCCGGCGGTCCCGCGTGCGTCTGGCGCGTAGACGGGGATCACGCGGGGCCGCCGGTGTCTCCGGGGCGCACTCCGAATCCTAGACGCTTATTGGCGCTGCGACAATAAGCTCACCAGCGGTCGAGGTGGAGGATCTCCTCCAGCGGGACCCGCGGGGCCGGGCGGAAGGTGTCGCCGGTGTAGTAGGCGGTCGGGATGAGCGCGCCCTGGCGGACGTCCTCGGGAAGGCCGAGCAGTTCGGCGACCTCCCGCTCGTAGACCAGGTGCAGGGACGTCCAGGCGGTGCCGAGTCCTCGGGCGCGCGCCGCGAGGGCGTAGTTCCAGACGGCGGGCAGTAGCGAGCCCCACAGGCCCGCCTGGTTGCCCTCCGGCAGCCGTCCGCCGGGCACGCGCAGGCACGGGATCAGCAGGACCGGCACGTCGCCCATGCGGTCGGCCAGGTGGGCGGCGCTCTCCCCGACGCGGCGCTGCACCTCGGCCCGCTCCGGGTCCCCCTCGTACTGCGCGCCGCCGGCGCCGCCCGCCTGCGCGTAGGCGGCGAACGCCCGCCGGTAGTGCTCGCCGATCGCCGCGCGGGTCCCGGGGTCGGTGACGACGATCCACTGCCAGCCCTGCCGGTTGCTGCCGCTCGGCGCCTGCACGGCGATCTCCAGGCACTCGCGGACCAGCTCCATGGGGACGGGGCGGTCGAGGTCGAGGCGCTTGCGCACGGTGCGCGTCGTGGTGAGCAGCTCGTCCGGGCTCAGCGGCAGCGTGGTCTTACCCTGGTCGGTCGTCATGCCACCATCGTCCCCCGGCGGCCCCGGGTTACCCGGGAGGGCCGCCGTCAGCCGGTGTCGACGACCGGGTTGAGGAAGACGTCCTTCGCCTCCCGCGGGGTGAGGTCCGTGCGGCCGGTGAGGTCGTTGCGCGCGTCGGTGAACCGGAACCGGTAGCCGCCGGGCGGCAGGTGCCCGATCTCCCACCAGTTGCCGTCGAGGTCCTTGAGGTAGAAGGAGTAGACGCCGTGCTGGCGGACGGGCTTGTTGAGCTCCCTGACCCCGTACTCCTCGCCGGTCTCCGCTATCGCGCGGTAGGCCTCGTCCACCTCCTCGTCGCTGCCCACGTCGATCCCGTTGTGGTAGAGCAGCGGCATGTCGGGGCGGTCCGGCCTGGACTCCACGCACACGTAGGTGTGGTCGCCGCCGAGCCGGACGTAGAGGACCGCCGTCATCGGCTGGACGACCTCCAGGCCGAGCACCTCCTCGTAGAAGCGCCGCGTCGCCGCCACATCAGTGATCTTCAGCGTGCCGTGCGAAAGGAAACGCGACTTGATCGCGGGTTTCCTGGTCGAGCGATGCGTGATTCCCGGCATTTCCCCTCCGATCCGCCGCATTCAGTGCGGCGAGCGAGAAACCTTTCTCGTCCATTTCACGGCAGATATTCGATTAAGGGAAGGCCTGAGCTGGATGGTGGAGATGATGCGAGAGCTACTAGTCTGTCGGAATGCTTCCCGCTTTGGGTGTTTCCCCCGTATCGTCCAGGCTTGGGTGGCTCGATGCGCTGCGGGGGGCCGCGGCCCTGGCGGTGGCGCTGCACCACGCGAGCTACGTGTATCTGCCCGACCTGCGGGTGCGCCTCGCCGACTGGTTCGACCCCGGCCTGTTCGGCGTCCTGGTGTTCTTCCTGGTCAGCGGGTACATCGTGCCCGCCTCGCTGGAGCGGCGCGGCAGCGTGCGCGGGTTCTGGGTCGGCCGGTTCTTCCGCATCTACCCGCTGCTGGCGGTGACGTGCCTCCTCGCCGTCCTGCCTTTCCTGCTGGGCGTGCTCGGGCTCCGGGCGGGGCTCGAGCAGTACTCCCCCGCGACCGCCGTCCTCGCGCACATGACGATGCTGCAGGACGTCCTCAACGTCCCGAACGCGATGAACGTGCTGTGGACGCTCTCCTACGAGATGGCCTTCTACCTGCTGGTCGTCGCCCTGTTCGTCGTCGGCGGGCACCGCCGCTCGGCGCCGGCCGCCGTGGTCCTCACCGTCGTCGCGCTGGCGGCGGTCGCGCTGACCGCCTGCGGCCTGCTGACCGGCGCGTACGCCCCCGCCGCCCTGCTGTCGCGCACCGCGGGGACGGTCCCGGTGGTCGCGGTGACGGTGGCCGCCCTGGCGGTGGCGATCCCGGCGGCGTCGTCCCGGCGTCCCGCGCCGCGCGTCGCGGGCGGGCTGCTCGGCGGGCTGCTCGCCCTCGCGCTGGTCGCGGTCAACGGCCGCCTCGGCGCGTGGGAGGGCCTGCTCATGCTGGCGGCCATGTTCACGGGCACCGCCGTGCACCGCGCCGAGCACGGCCAGATCTCCCGGCGCGCGGCCGGAGCGACGGGCGCGGCGGTCCTGACGGGCGCGCTCGCCGCCGGGACGTGGAGCGCGGCCCCCTACGGCCGCAACGCCCAGCTCGTGTGGTGCGGCGCGGTCCTGGCGGCGTCCGCGACGTTCGCGGCGGGCTGGCGGCTGCGGAACCGGAGCTTCCCCGCCTGGGCGACCGGTCTCGGCACCATCAGCTTCTCGGTGTACCTGCTGCATCCGCTGCTGCTCATGGTGGCCGCGCAATTCCTCGGCGCTTCCGGACGCGAGGACGCGGCCGGCCTCGCGCTGTTCCTTCTCGTCCTGGTGGCGGCGAGCTGGGCCTCGCAGCGCTGGATCGAGGCGCCCGCGCAAAGGCTGGGACGGCGCCTGGCCCGCTCGCGCACTCCGGACGCGCGGCGGGAACAGCACGCCCTCGCCTCCTGATCGGCTCACTTAATAGCGTGCAGTGATTTATGGCGCTCTGTCACCATGGCGCGGTGAACATCTGGCTTGAGGCATTGGTCGTCCGGAACACGCATCGCATTCCCGCGCCGTCCGGCCCGTCCGGAGAAGGGGCGACGGTGGCGCGGCAGTTCGACGCCGCCCTGATGTCGGTCGGCTTCAAGCTCTCCGCGGACGTCCTGCGCGCGCTGTCGGGGCTGTCGGAGCAGACCGTCCGGAGCGTCGCGGTGCGCACGCTCGCCACCGTCCGCGAGATGGCGGGCGACCACGTCCGGCACAACTCCTACTTCCGCGACTTCCCCCGCAACGTGCCCGACACCCTGGACTTCTGGCTCGGGCTCCTCCACGAGACGCTTCAGGACGCCGCGCTCGCCCCGGCGGCGCGCGGCGCCCTGCGAGACGGCGTTCTCGACCTGCTCACCCTCAAGGGCTACGGCCGCTACCAGCACACCTACGAGGAGATGCTGGCGGCGCAGGACGAGCTGGTCACCGCCGCGGGCGACCGGGTCACCGTCCTGCACCTCGGGCGGGCCCTCGCAGAGGAGGCCGCGGAGCTGTACCTGCGGCTCGCCGAGAGCACCACGCCGCTGGGCGAGGAGGACCTGGAGACCCTGGAGAAGCTGGCCGCGCACCACGCCTCCGGCCCCCATCCCGAGCGGATCCCCGTCCGGGAGAACCGCGCCGTGATCAACCGGGTCCGCCTGGCGCTGGGCGCCGGCCTGCTCGTCGACACGGTCACCGACGTGCTGCGCCTGGCGTGCGCGCTGTCGGACGGCGACGTGACCCTCCAGGAGCCCACGCGGTTCGTCTCGATGCCGCGCCCACGCCGTCTGGACGCTCGGCGGCGACGGGGGCACCACGGAACCGCCCGGCGACACCGTCTTCACCGACGACCTCGAATCGGGCACCGGCT